>JAHBWU010000081.1 GCA_019636835.1 Nitrospira sp. | reverse complement strand
GGGCGGAAATCTCATCTTGAAAGCAGGCGGCGAACTCGGCCAGACCGAGCCCGCCTTAGCCGGTGTCGCGGCAGTATGCCCGAACATCAACCCGACTGTGTGTGCGAGTGCATTGGAAGGGCCTCGCAATTTCATCTACCATCGCCACTTTCTGACGCGATTGAAAGCGAGGTTGCGGAGAAAAGCAGCCCTATTGCCTGGGAAATGGGATCTTTCCCAACTCGATCGGATCGCCACGATCAGCGAATTCGATGATCGTTACACCGCTCATGACGGAGGCTATCGAGACGGCGCCGATTACTACGACCGGGCGGGCGCACGCCATGTTCTCGATACCATCGCGGTTCCTACTCTCATCATTACGGCACAAGACGACCCGTTTATTCCCTACTCGATGTTCACCGTACCGAAGATTCAGCGGCATCCTCTGATTCGCGTGGTCGCGCCTCGCTATGGAGGCCATTGCGGATTTTTTCACCAGGGCCGGAATGGAGAAGACCCATACTGGGCGGAAAACCGAATCGTAGACTTCTTGTTGGGACGTTTATGACGGACGTTGCGTCAAGCTTGTCCCTGAGCGGAACGGCTAGGCAGCCTTGCGAGGCAGCTTAGACGATCGCGCTTGCAAGGTGTGTCCGAACATCTTCAAGGTATGTCTTAAACGGGTCCGGCATGGGGAACGGAGCGTGACCGCGCACTTGGAAGATCGACCAATTGATGACATAGGCAGGGAACAATCCATCAGGGGCTGGACGCTGATCCGCCGCTGAGACAGGCTGCTTATTCAGGAGATGTCTGACAAGTTCACTGCGGCCATAGGCGCGCGTGTTTTTTGGAGCCGTTTCCATCGCAAGATGGATGAGGCGGTCTGTCGTCACACGAGGGGCACGCCCCTCTTCCAATAATCCCTGATACAGTCCCTTCGCGTGATTCAGATTGTGATACTCCAAATCCAGACTTTTCATCGTGGGATCGGTCCAGTCGACATGTTCCGCTTCTCGGAAACATTCCAGTAACCACAACTTGGACGCCCAATCGACACGCCCAACGAGCTTCTGATAATCACCGCGCAGATCATGGAGCACTAATGCCCATTGGGCAAGAACCCAATCGGTTTCTTCATCCTGCCCCTTGCAATGCTGAACGGCACAGTCAAGAAACCGTTCTTGAATATCCAAAGCCGACATCGTCTTTTGAGACTGCAACTGAATCAGCCAGCGCCGCTCTTGATCATGGGACATCTCTTGGAGCGCTTCCACCGGTTCGTCGATCTCCAAATCCCGCGGTGCATGTCCCTCCTCAATAAGCTGCAACACTAGCCCCGTCGTCCCGAGCTTCAATGCCGTCGCATATTCGGCCATGTTGGAATCACCCATCAGCAGATGAATCCGTCGGTATTGATTGGGATCGGCCAACGGCTCATCCCTCGTGTTCACAATCGCCCGATTGTGCTGCACCCATTCGAAAAAATCGTTCACGATATAGTCGGCACGTTGGGAGATTTGAAAGGGTGGCTCTGATACATGATGCGCACCGAGAGCCGAACGTGGAACGAGTAACCGATCTGTCTGAATCCAGGCATCTTGTGGAGCGGCGGAACCGACACGTCCAGAGCCGGTAAAAATCTGCCGGGTCACGAGAAAAGTCACGAGCGGAGCCAGCCCTCGCCTCGAAAAAGGAAACCGCCGAGAAACCAAATAATTCTCATGCGAGCCGAATGTCGCGTCGGTTTCATGATCGATGTTGTTCTTGATCAAGGACACTTGTTCTGAAAAGCCGAGCTCTTCGAGGGCTTGCTGCAACAAGAGATCTCCGGCACGATCTGACGCCACCACATCCGTGAGGGAATGGCATTCCGGTGAAGCATATTCCAAATGCCCCATATCAAGGTAGATTCGTCCGGCGTTGGTGAGAAATCCCCCATTGCCGGGAGGCTCATCATGCCCACGATGGTGCAAGTCCAACACGCCTCGCCGCTGGACCTGGAACAGATGGTCACGAATCTTATGGGCAAACCATGTTGGGGAATGGTTCGGTCGGTCCTCGTGAATCAAGAGCCCGTATTCAGTCTCCAAGCCGAAAATACGATGTAACATGAGATTACGTGAGTGATGGGCTCAGATCCGTCGGGAACACTGTTCCCAACTCATCGGCTTCAAGCGTTCGATACTTGGAGGGTCCTTGCACATGGCGATCTAACAGAGCACATTCAACCGTCTTTTCGACCATGCACCGACGCAGATGCGCATAGAGTGTCCCCGCGTCAATCAGTTGCTGATTAGCCCCGGTCTTTGCTTCGTCATGGCCTTCTCCATCCTCAAGTGCCAGCCGTTGCGCTCGATCCCCGACCGCCCACGTACAAATCGCCACATCCACAGCGTCCTTCAGAGACACCATGGACTGTTGTCTGAGATACTCGATCATCTTCTGTTCGACCACCGACGTAGCGGCAAGCACCGCATACTGGCTTTTTTCCTCAAAAGTCCCGTCGTAGTTGATCGTCAAGAAACCGTCTTTCCCGGCTTTCTGGCCTAATTCGGCCAGCAAGATTTTCACGATGAAGGGGGCTTTGAATACCTCTTCGAACGCTTGTTTGACGACCGGCGCGATGCCGTACTTCACCAGGCGACTCCCGGTCACATCAGAAGCGGACCGATTAAATCCTTCGACGTGAGCCATTTCCAGCAGATTGAATCGCAGCCTCTCTAGATCGGCCGGATGTCCCATACCTCCCAGAGCTAAGCGATCGTAAATCTCATATAATTTGGGTGTGCCTTTGCTCATCGTCATGAGCAGAATACCGCGCTCGTACGCGACCCCGACGACAGGAGTCCCCTCCTTAAGCTGATCGTCGAGATATTGCCGTCGATTTCCGACTGCTTCCACCCATCGATATGGCTCTTCATACATGGCTAATGATCCTTACGCACTCCTAGAAACTTTTGATTCAAACAGCGATCGGAGCTGAAGATCCGGCATCATCCTGACACCGCCTGCCGTAATGAGCTTGATGACCGGATAGAGACCGGCCTCTCGGTTGACTCCGCCGGTCGCGCTGTCGAATTCTGCGGCGCTCGTCAACAGTCGCAACGCCTGAACAGTGGCTTGCTCTTCCGGCATCGCGTTCAGCGGTTGCTCGCCCCATGTATTCAAGTAATGAAGAATTCCTCGAATGGTCGATGAGCCCGACCCGGATACCGCATATTCCACTCCCTCGAACTCCGCGCCGAGAATATCGTAAAAGTAGATTTTCGCTGCCTCTTGCCCGGGATCGTACCCGGCAAAGATCGGGGCGACAGCGCCAGTTCCCGCTAAGGCCGCCGCGACATTCTCCTTCAGTAATTTAGACAGAGATCGGAGCTTTCCCTCAAAGCTGAGTTCCTGGAGCTGTGTCCGCCGATAATACTTGAAAGAATGTTCAAGGATGCGCGCCATTTCATACGCGGTTGCCGGCACTCCGGCGATCGCCATGACACTATACCGATCGATCTCCAATACCTTGTCGGTGCGGTCGTACATCACCATATTTCCGGCTGTCGCTCGCCGATCGCCTGCGACCAGAACTCCTTCGCGATACTTAAAGGCAAGGATGGTTGTGGCGGTCGTCAGTTGCTGCCCTGCTCCGGCCTGTCCCGACAATCCGAACTCGTATCCTTGTTCTTTTAAGAGCTGATAGAAATCGCCTTGTAGGCCCATGCTTCTCTCCGTGATTCGTTCATCGTTATTCGTTAAACGCAGAAGTTCCGCTTCTCACAACATTTCACGATTCACGTTTAACGATTAACGCCTACTCGCCGGTCCTCTGCCGGTATCGCTCTGCCTGTTTGGGATCGACCTTACGCATCCGCTTCATCAGACTATCCTTATCCGGCGATCCGGTATCTGGTCGCCGAGGTCCGCCTCCTTCTTCCTGAGGACGAGGCGACTTCGGCATAGGATCGACCGGCCCTTCGCGTCGTTCCGGTGTCATGTTGTATCTCATACCTGCCTATCCTTTCCATCGTTCCACAATGTCAGCGCATCAACCGGCGAAGGAGCTTGCGTGAAGATCCGTGCACATCTCTGCACGTCATTGGGGGCGAAAAGATCTCCCATGTCGAGGATTCGTGATCGAAACCCTCCTGTAAACTGAACCCGTTCCCATTGGAGCGACTTAATCTGACGCGAAAACCGCTGCACGCAGAGTCCACGCAACCCTCCACGGGTATCGCTTGGGCCGTTCCGAATCGCCTCGTCGATCTCCTCATCGGTCGTCATCCGCCAAGCTTTCCCATCCGCTTCCAACCCCAGATACAGTCCCTGTTCCGGGTCCACATTGTGATACTCCAGGTCCAAGCTGGCCAACCAGGGATCGTCCCAACCAATCCGCTCTTCTCGCATGAATGTCTCGAGCAACCACTGTTTCGTGACCCAATCCAGCTTACCGATCAATTGGAAACGATCATTCGCCAACAAATCTAAGGTCTCACTCCATTCCGCCAACAGCCAATCCGACTCCTCATCGGTGCCTGCCAGCGCCTGATAAGCCGCCTCATGATAGTGTCGTTGCAGGTCCAAGGCAGAGAGTGTGCGTCCGTCTTTCAGCCGGACCGCGGCCTTGAGGTCAGGATCTCGCGACAACTGTTTCACCGCAGCCACAGGCTGATCCAGTTCGACATCAAGCGCCACCCCTCGCTCGATTAAATCGAGAACGAGCCTAGTCGTCCCGACCTTCAGCGCTGTCGCATACTCGCACATATTGGCATCGCCGATGATGAGATGGAGCCTCCGATATTTCCTACGATCCGCATGCGGCTCGTCCCTGGTGTTGAGAATCGGCCGGTTATGCATCGTATCGACACCCAACTCCGCTTCCATGAAGTCGGCGCGCTGCGAAAGCTGATACCGTCCTGGAACGTAACCAGACTCCTGCGCTTCAGTCCCGACCTTGCCCGCGCCCGCGATCACTTGTCGGCTCACCAAGAACGGCACCATGCCGGCAACGAGAGCTGGGAATGGCACGGCCCGCGAAACGAGATAGTTGTCGTGACATCCATAACTATGGCCGTGAAAGTCGGTGTTGTTCTTGTAAAGCCTCACGTGACTTCCACCGAGCGCCTGATTGCGACGCTGGGCGGCACGCAGAACGATACGCTCCCCCGCGCGATCTTGGGCAAGAAGATCTCTGATCGTCCGGCACTCCGGCGTCGCATACTCCGGATGTGTGTGGTCGTTGTAGAATCGCGCGCCGTTCGGCAACACCAAATCGCTCTTCATTTCATGAAACGAAAATGGGCGATGGGCATCCACCTTCGCAAACTCGTCTTCTTCCTTGTCTTGTTGTAGACCAGACACGCGAAAGCCGCGCGCATCCTCGCGCGGATCCTCACCGGCATAGTCCCAACGCTTTTCGAAGGAAGCAGCGAGGTATGCCCGCACCAATTCCATCGATTCCACGACCGGATCCATCTCCGGTGCGTCATTCCTCGTAATCCCGTACTCGGTTTCGATGCCAAAAAGACGCATGGTCCGTTAGATGAGGACGGTACAGCGTGAAACAGGCACTATCCAGGCGCTCAATCTTTCACCTTTTATTCCCACATTTCATGTCTTCAGATGATCTGATTCACGAGGCGTTCTTCCGTCTGGCGCCCCCTTCGGAATGAGGAAATTCCAACGACCTGTTCCGGGTGATGATCCAGCAGCTTCAGCCACTCCTCCGCAGCATCATCCGGCGGTAACATATCACCCTCTCGAAATTCCTCTGAAACGGAATCCAGTAGGTCATTACCTTGCAATCCCGACTGCTGTCCCGACTGAATCATACGGTCGATCGCCTTTTCCTTGGCGCGTTGAACGATCGAGGCCAAGATGGCTCCGCTCACCAGATCGCCACGGTACAGCACCTTGTTTTGCCCGGTCCTGAGCCGGATCGACAGAAGCCGATTATCCTCCGCTCGACGGAAGATCGACTCAATGATGTCTTCGACGAGCGAGTCCACTGCCCGCGTCTGCTCACCACCCCGTTCCTTCACCAAGGCCGGATCCAACGGCAGGTCCGCGGTCAAATACACCTTCAGAATCTCGGCTGCAGCATCCTTGTTCGGCCGACTGACTTTGATCTTCCGATCGATGCGGCCTGGACGCAATACCGCTGGATCGATCAAGTCAGGGCGGTTGGAAGCCAAAATAATGACGACGTCACGTAGCGATTCGATTCCGTCCATTTCGCTGCAAAACATCGGCACGAGCGTATTCGAGATGTTGAAGGAACGCATGGCACGTCGCGTCCCCAAAATCGACTCCGCTTCGTCGATGAAGATAAACGGCAAGGCGCCGTCCTCGCGTCTTGCCCGAGCCTGATCGAAGAGATCGCGAACCATCCGCTCCGATTCCCCCAGCCACATGTTGAGAATTTCAGGCCCTTTCACATGCAGGAATGCTCCGCTTGTCACCGGCGGACGCTTGTCTCGATCGGGCGGTTGCTCTTGCTTGGATTCGCTGACCAGCTTGGCCAAACTACCGGCTGCCGCTTGTCCGATGAGCGTCTTCCCACATCCGGGTGGGCCATAGAGAAGAAAGCCCTTCGGTTGGGAAAACCTGAACCGTTCAAACGTCTCCGCATGCAACAGCGGATACTCGATCGCCTTTCTGATGGCTGTGATCGCCTCGCTCTGTCCGCCGAT
This sequence comes from Nitrospira sp., assembly GCA_019636835.1. Lineage (GTDB taxonomy): Bacteria > Nitrospirota > Nitrospiria > Nitrospirales > Nitrospiraceae > Nitrospira_D. The sequence goes on along the minus strand of JAHBWU010000081.1, from coordinate 8,699 downwards.
CTGCTCCCACGTGACCTTTGGAGTTTCATCAAGGACATGTCGGCTCGTTTTGAGATCCACCAGTTTCTCGATCGCCACACGATGGCTGGGATCGATGCGAATTTCATCGCCCGCCTTGAGCTCCGCGCCCATGAGATCGGTCGACCTCTGCAAAATCAACGACTGCCGGCCCATCTCTTGTTCAAACCGCAATCGTCCGTCAGGCATGGCCTCGGTCAGTTTCAAGATAGGGCCGTTACGATCGTACCCGAGCGTCTTGATCACTGCGTAGGCCTCGTTGACCAGAATCTGCGTTCCGACCTTAAGATCCGTATTGGAAACGCGTGGGTCCACGTTGGCATAATACTCGGCCCCCCCGACGACGATGCGGGCAAGTCCCTCGCCGGGGACATCGAGTAAGGTGCCGATACGGTTGGCCGGTGCCGTCAGCTTGGCGACGACCTCGCTCACTTTCTTGAATTCCAGTTCACGTTGTTGATGGGCGGCTTGAGACAATGTCACTGCATGACGCAGCTTATACAGCAGCTTCTGTCGAGCATCTCCCTCGGGAAATGATGCTAGACATTGCTCAATCAATTCGAGCGGATCGGTCCCGGTCTTCAGCGACGTCTCTTCGCTCCGATCTTTGGGTTCATCCTGTTCAGGGGCCCTGCGATCACTCATAGGTGGTCCTTCACGACGCTTGATCAAATGATCCTAACACACACGTGTCTTGCAATGCCTTCACACTAACAGACGGACTTATCCAGAGTGGCCGGCAGGATGTTCAAAAAGACCTTCCAACAAGGCCGCAGCGAGCGAAGAGGCGAAGCATACTTTGTCGTGTATGTTAAGCCTCTGAGCGATGCGAGAACACCGCTGGAGGACTTATTCAACATCCTGCTAATTGACGGCCTGAAGAGTCACCGACACCTTTTCACGCCGATTTCCCCGCACAATCTCCACGCTCACTTGGTCGTTGACTTTGTGCGCTTCCATCACATCCATCAGGTCATCAATGGTAGCCACCGGCTTTCCGGCGACCGAGACGATGACGTCGCCGAGTTGGATCTGCCCGATCATGGTTTCACGCGCCCCCTTGAGGCCAGCGCGATCGGCGGCACCGCCGCGCGTCACCTTACCGATGATGACTCCCTTGACCCCCCATCGCTTCGCCATCGCGTCCGGCACGAGAGAGACGCCCAACCCTGGACGGATGAGCTTGCCGTGCTTGATGAGCTCGGGAACGATGCGGTTTACCGTATCGACCGGAACGGCGAAACCAATCCCGGCGTAGGCCCCGCTCGGACTCACGATTTGCGTGTTGACGCCGATCAACCGCCCGGCCCCATCCAGGAGTGGGCCGCCCGAATTACCGGGATTGATTGCCGCATCGGTCTGGATCACACCTTCAATCGTACGATTCGACATGGATTTGATGGTCCGCCCCAATGCACTCACGACCCCGGTCGTCAAGGTATGATCGAGCCCGAACGGATTCCCGATCGCCAATACCTTTTGCCCCACCCGCACATCATGCGAGGAACCGATCGCCAACGGCTCCACATGACCATCCGACACCTGAATTTGCAACACCGCCAGATCGTGATCGGGATCGGCGCCGACCAGCTTCGCCTGGTGTTCGCTCCGATCGGCCAACGTCACCTTGATCGCATGGGCGCCGTAGATGACATGAAAGTTGGTGACGATGTGGCCTTGCTTGCTCCACACAAAACCTGACCCTGCCCCTTGGGGCACTTCCATGACGTTGAGCGACCAGATGTCTTGCTGGATCGCTGTATTGGCGATGAACACGACGGACTTGGTCGCACGTTCAAACACTGCGATCGTCGATCGTTCATCGGCGCTCAACTCCACCGGCGATGGCGTCACCGGCCGTGGCTTCCCTTCCGGGCCCTCATAGACGGCACCCAGCGGCTTGCCCCACTCAGCCGCATTGATCGGTGAGCAAAGCATCGAGGTAACCAGGAACAACGTCAGGGATCTGGCGCGGCTATTCACCCAGAACCTGCACGACGAGTTCACGTGTTCTGGCACGCGTATCGAAATCCACTATCACGATTTGCTGCCACCTGCCGAGCAGAAGTGCACCGGCCGTAAACGGAATGGTGACGGACGGCCCTTGGAGTTGTCCTCGAAGATGGCTGTGGCCGTTGTCCTCACCGGGATTCACCGTGTTGTGCTGCCACTGGGGGTCATGAGGAACGAGACGATCCCAAAATGTTTTCGTGTCTGCGCGAATCCCCGGTTCATCCTCAATAATCATGACGGAGGCTGTCGTGTGTTTGACGAATACCGTCAGGATTCCGGCTTTAAGGTTGGAACCAGCCAAGGCATCGGCAACAGATTTCGTGATATTCTCGACCTGTGTGCCACCTTCCATGCGGATCGTCAGCGAAACGGTGTGGACGCCCATCATAGTCTCCGACCCGCGAGGCTGTGAAGGTAGCGGCGGTCGCTCCGGGTCAGCGGCTCACCTCGAGCTGCTTCCAAAATGGGATCGAACGCGCCTTCGGCCGTCAGCGATCGTACGGCGCTCAAGACTTGACCGCCCAGAATGCCTTCTTGCCCCAGTTTATCGAGATAGGCAAAGGCCTCCTGCAGGCTTTCTTTGTTCCGAGCATAATAATCGCGTCCCCGGCGCTGATTGCTGTAGGCCTCAAACTGTTCGCAGGCGACGAGAATCTCCGCCAATTGCCGCACCCAGATCTTTGCCTTAGCCAGCCGCTCCGGATAATAGTAATACAGCATCACCTGCCGCATCCAAGGTTGCCACTCGACGCCGAGTGTTTTCAACTTCGGTTTCACCACACGCAATTGTCTGGCAAGGCGCCGAGCATAACCCAGCCGCATTTCGATCTGCTCGACGGCCCATGTGTCCATGGGTACGCCGGAGGCGACAAGCTCCTGGCGATACAACGAAACGAAAGCCTCTGTCTCCCGACCATAAGTCGTCCGGGGGTGAATGGCACGCCATTCACGAGGTCTCGTCGGAATGCCCCGTTGCTTGGCCCAAGACCAAATAGTTCCAAAAAGTTGCCGGTCAAGGCCGGCACGGCCCAGGTCATGCAAAAGACAAGCAACATGATAGCGCCGTATCCGATCACGCGGATGGCCTAAGCGATCGGCGACGATCACACACATCTTCGCCGTCCGCACGGCATGAGGCCGATCATAGCCGCGGATCGTTCGTCCCGGTCGACGGGGGTGCGGATAATCGTAGAGTTTCATAAGGGCTTTCGCGAGAGAGCGGGAGACTTCCAGGGGTTCCAGTCGGTGAGAATCAGATAGAGCCATAGTTCACAGCCAGAGCTGAACGACTGAGTAGACCGGGCGAGAATATCGTCGGCCGAAACGGTGTGTCAAGGCGACTCCGAGGGAATCGGCTCGCCCTATCACATAGACTTTGCTATGCTCACCAATGGCACACATGTGAGGGCATTGAGATAATGAACTGGTTACGGATCTGTTGCCTCGCCTCGGCTACCGCCATCGCTACGGAACCGGTGTGCGGCGTTGCCGGATCACTGGACCATGTGACCGATCTGACCGGACGCGCACAGGCCATCGTGACATTGAAGAGTCGCGATAACTTCGCCAGCGAATATCGCTACGATGTGAGTGTCAGAAACCTCTCACCCGACGCGATCATCGGCGACTCACTGGTCATCGTGCTGGACAAGATTACCAATTTGGCCGGCGAAGACCGAGAAGGGCTCACGGGAGAATCCTTCCTGAAGCGATTCGACGTGTTAGACCAAGATGGCCAGACAGACGACGGGAAACCATACTTCCGCATTCCGGCTGGGAATTCCGCGGACCTTGTTCCGCAAACCGATAGTCTTCCCGCCGTGGTGAGAATCAGGAACCGGGATTATGTGGCAGTCTTCACTCCCTCGTTCAAGGTTTTTGGCCAGAAGCGCCCTCTTCCCGAGTCGAAGCGAGAATCCACACCAACGTCCGCTCCTGGGACTCCGGCAGCAGCCAGTCAGAAAGCCCTCGACAAGCTGCTTCAGCTGCTGATCAAGAAAGGCGTCTTGACTGAAGAGGAATGGCGCAAGGCAAATCAGCCATGACGGACGCATGCGCAGCGTGCCAGGGAACATGGCCGAGACAGGACCATTTCATCGCAGACCTCGGGTTATCGAAGGTCTATCTCCACGAAGACCAATTCTTTCCCGGCTGGACCGTCGTGGTCTTCCAGCGCCATGCCACTGAATTATTCCAGCTTGCACCCACCGAACGCTTTCAGCTGATCGAAGAAGTCAACCGGGTGGCGATGACCCTAGCTGAAGTCTACGAGGCCAAGAAGATGAACTACGAACTCCTCGGAAACCAACTCCCTCATATCCATTGGCATATCATTCCCCGTCTCGTGAACGATCCGGCCCCGCTGGAACCAGTATGGCGGGTAGGACACAGTCCCCTTCATCTGACGGGAGCAGCGCTTCATGAAGCCATCACCCGCCTAGCACAACCCCTTCGCACGGCATAGTGAACCTCATCGTTCTGTATTCCCCGCAGATGCTATAATTGAGGGCTATCGCGGCTATCTGTCGAGTGCGAAAGTTTGCCGATGCGTCCCGGATCGATACTGTTGGCCTTCATCGTCGCCGCGACTGTTTGCTTTTTGTCTGTCGCCCGTTCCCATTCACCGAGCGAGCACAGTCTCTCGGACGACGGTGATTCGCCACAGACGTCCGAGTCAACTCCCGGGCTTGGGTTCAACGAACCATCCGACGCAGTGACGGAGATCACATCACTGCGCCGAACAGTCCGCCTCTTACCGAACGACCCAGACTACCGGTTAAAACTAGCCGGAGCCCTTTCTCGTGTCGGTGATCTGGATGCCGCTGTTGAGGAATGCCGGGCGGCGATTAAATTGCAACCTGATGATGGGAATGCCCACCTCCAGCTTGGGCTCATGCTCATGGCAAAACAAGAATGGCGGGCCGCCGCTTCCGCTCTGGGAGAAGCCATCCGGCTTGAACCGGATCTGCCGCACGCCCACTACAGCTTGGGAAGCGTGCACTACTCACTCGGCAATGTGACCGCCGCCGTTCAGTCCTATCGGCGGACGCTCGAACTGCGCCCTCATTTCCCCGACGCACACTATCGACTGGCGCTGTTGCTGAGAGTTGCGGGACGCACGAGCGAAGCCGTGCAACATCTGGAAACGGCGGCGGCCGGTGGGGTGCCTCAGGCCCGATTATTTCTCGGCAATGCCTACCGGACAGGGCAGGGTGTCGAGAAAAACTTAGGGTTGGCGATTTTTTGGTGGATGCAAGCGGTCGACCTCGGCCAACAACCCGCCGCCGAGTCATTGTCCAAGGTGCGGCGCCAGGCGCTTTCCTCCGAATCGACGAAGCAGCGCCGCATGGAATTGCAGGGCGCTTTGCAGATCTACCGCAACACCCTTTGGAACGACTTTCCCGACATCAGTCGCCCGACTCAACAGCAATCATTGGGGAAGGTCCTTCTCGAGCAGAACCGTGGGGAAGATGCGGTTCCAGTACTTTTGAAAGAATGTTTCGCGTTGAGTGAAGAGGCCCACGCAGAACTGGCCACACTCTATGAAACCGGTTGGGAACAGTCTCTGAAGCCGTACGACAAGAACATTCTGACCTGCTTTGAATCGACCTCCGCCGACGGCTTCGTCCCGGCGAAGAAAATTCTGACTCGTATTTATGCCAAGGGGCTCGGTCTGGACGCCGACATTCCGAAAGCGAAGGCGCTTCTCAAAGGCCTCCCGAAACCAGAAACACAATCCTTGCTCGATGAGCTAGGGCTCCACTAGTCGTATGCTGGACCGGCAGAAATCCTGGCGCCTGTTCATCGCGTCGCTTCCTCTGCAAGCGCTGGTCATCGGCTCGCTGGCCACGCTGCTATCGGCGATGCTGTGGTCCGTCGCCCCTTCTACCTTTACGGCGCTGGATTATTCCGTCTACGACACCTGGCTGAGCCACTACACTACCGCCAAGCTCAATCCCTCGCTGACCATCGTGGCTCGCGACGCGGCCAGTGAGGAACGATTCGGAAAGGGTCCTTGGGACCGCAGCATCCTCGCTCAGTTGATCGTGACGATCCATGAGGCCGGCGCCGCCGTCATCGGCGTCGACCATCGATTGGACCATGCGAGCCCTGCTCAACGTGGTGGAGCCGCGAGCGATGCGCTCTTACTCGAAGCGCTTCGTACGGCATCACCCGTTGTCCTGATTCAGGAGACCGATTCAGTTCTGGTGGCCGATGCCGTGATCTATGGACACATCACGGTCACGAGGGATCTCGATCACGTATCTCGCCACATTTCGCCCTCAACCAGGATCGGACCTCAGACGGTTCCAGCTTTTGGCTCGATCCTGTCCAACCGCTTTCACCGACAAACCGTCGCGCCCGTACAGTTTCCTTCGGGCTACTCCGATGCCGACGTTCTGATCAACATCGTCGGCGACGGATCACTCGCTGCTCTTCATCCGATCCCGTTATCATCAGTTTGGAACGCGATCGAACGCCACAACGAGCCACAGCTGGCTTCTTGGTTCAAGGACAAGGCCGTCGTGATCCGATCAAGCAATGGAGGCTCGGAGACATGGCTCTTGCCATCCGGCTCGACAATCGACGGCATGACCGCTCACCTCCATTTCCTGAACGCCTTACTCAACCATGAACGGATCGACAAGCTCAGCTGGTTCGGCCGCTTCACCGCTACCATCGTGCCGGCCTCGCTGGCTGCCTGGAGTCTCTTACAGTTTCGTGGGATGATGGGCCTCCTGCTTGCCGGCGCCGTCGTTGTTTTATATGGAACCCTGGCCATCGCGATGTTGAGCGTAACAGCTCTTGTGATGCCGATCGCCGGCCCTTTCACAGCTTCATTGTCGGTCTTCATAGGCACCGCCGTTTGGATGAATCTGACGGCGAGCCAACGTCTGATCTTGCTTGAACGCGACATGATCCGCATCCAGCAAGAATCTGCCGCCGTGAGAGAAGCCCTTGTTCTGCATGAGGACCGAGCGGAAGCTCTTCAAGAAGATTTGGAAACAGCTAACGCGGCACTCGCTTTTTCAGCCGGTCAACAGGAAGAGTTGGCCAGAACGACAAACTTACTGCGGCTCCAAATCGCCGACACGCAGAGTCATGAACAGGATGCTCGTCGACACCTTGAGGAACTGGAACGACAGCTCGACGATCTTCAGGCAGCAAGCACTGTATCAAGTGACATCGGCGATGCAGCGCTCAACCGTCTTCAAACCGAATCCCGGCAATTCGGCATCATCACCCAGGATCGTTCCCTACTTCGGTTGTTTCACGACGTGAAGAAAAGCGCAACGTCTCCGTTGACCGTCCTGCTTCTCGGAGAACCAGGCACCGGGAAAGAGCTTTTCGCCCGTGCAATCCATCGGCTAAGCCAACGGTCGGGAAAGACATTCATCGCCGTCAACATGGCAGCCATTTCCCCGGAGCTGTTTGAAAGTGAGCTTTTCGGCCACGTGAAGGGCAGCTTCACCGGAGCGACGGGTGACCGTCGTGGCTATTTTGGTCTCGCCGACCGCGGCACGATCTTTCTCGACGAGATCGGCGACCTTCGGATGGATCACCAGAGCAAATTACTGAGAGTGCTTCAGGACAAATCGTTCTATCGAGTGGGAGCGACTATTCCAACGACGGTAGATGTTCGGATCGTGGCTGCGACCAATCGCGATTTGCGGAAAGGTGTGTCGGAGGGTTGGTTTCGCGAGGACTTGTACTTCCGGCTGACCGGGATAATCGTCCATCTTCCGCCGCTGCGCGAGCGCACCGGCGATATTCCGCTTCTCGCCGATATTTTCCTGAACCAGCTTGCTGAATCAATCGGAAAGCCGGTCCCACGGCTGACGAATGAAGCGCTTCGTGCATTGTCCGAGCATGAGTGGAGAGGGAACGTACGCGAGTTCCGGCACTGCTTGGAACAGGCCGTCACGCTGAACGATGAAACCCTCCTAACCGGAGACTCACTCAGGCTTGGCGAAGAACGTGGGCCATCGAGAAGACGCACTGAGCAGCTGGGTCCCGACCTCGCCGGTGATGCGGCCGTCCTAAACTGTCTGAGACGACATGCCTTCGACATGCAATCCACGGCCAAGACGCTTGGCTGGGATCGCAGCACGGTGACGCAGCGTTTGAAGGGACTCTGCTTCCAAGCGCTGGTAGAAGCTGACGGCGATCGAGGCAAGGCTGCGATGGACATTGCCGGAGATCCAACCCATCTACGAACCGCTGAATTGAAGCTCCGTGATTATTATGACCATCTGCGATCCGTGATCGAGCCCTTCGCGACTGCCGAGGAAGCGCTTGCCGATTGCAGACGCCGTTTCAAGAACCTTCCGGAACGCCACTTCTCCGCAGTTGAGACACTGGTGCGACGACATTTTCACCAGGATCGATTAGTCCCCCTCGAATCAACACAAAGTCCCTGAGTCTCCACCACCTGCGCAATCAGCATTGCAACGCCTCATCGAACGCAATGAGGAGGTCGACCAATCCTCATACGGATAGTCCGGACTCCGCCATGTAGCAGTACGTATGTTATGTAATGACCGGAGCGAGGGAAATCAACCCGCTCGTCGTTCTCTATGTCGTCCCAGTAGCGTCCGGTTAACTTTCGAATAGATTCAATTGGTTTGCGATCTCGGGTGGTAATAGGAACGAGTCGGTATCGGTAG
>JAHBWU010000080.1 GCA_019636835.1 Nitrospira sp. | reverse complement strand
AGCGGTGACCTGTTCGTCTTGGCGAAAGGTGGGTCACATGGCGCTCTCGTCGTTTCTGCCGGAGGTTTTCATCCGGAGTATCGGAAACCTTCAGGTATACCAGCCTTACGGCGAATTAGATGCGACCTGTCACCTATTCCCTGGCTGAGATTGCCTGCCGAGGTTTACTTTGCGTTTACCGCCACGTCGGTCCAATTCGGTGCAGACATCCAGTTGTCGGCAACCATTGCCGAATGTGGCGTTGAAGGAAAACTAAAGTTCGACGCCTTGTGCCGATGCGATCCAGGATTTGGATTTGGTGTCTCATTCGGTGGCTCGGTAGCTGTCAAAGTCGTTGGCGAGACCCTCGCTGCCGTTGCATTAGGTGTGACGTTGAAGGGACCAGGGCGATGGCGAGCAAAGGGTGTCGCTAGCGTATACTTCCTGATCGAAGATATTTCGCTGGACTTCGATGAGGCCTGGGGAACGGAGGTGGCGCCACTAGCCACAGATTTCCCCATGATAGAGGATTATCTGCGGCCGGCATTTACCAACCCTACTGCCTGGATGCCTGATCTGCCACCCGACGACAGAAATGTGGCCAAGCTTACTGAGCTGACAATGGAAGGGACGGAGTTGTTGCATCCGTTAAGCGGTCTTGTCGCCCGTCAACAGGTGATTCCACTGGAGATGATGCTCACGCGTTATCAAAGCATCCCCCTGAAGGCTCCTGAACAATGGCAGATATCAGGTTGGCAGCTCAGACCAGATCAGGAACAGGGACGAGAGGGAGCCCCGGTTGGGGAGGACATTGAAGACCTATTTACAATGTCGCTCTACCTCGATCGCAGCGAGGCTGAGCAGCTCGGAAGCCCTGCGTTCGAACCGAAGCGATCAGGCAGGAAGCTCGTGGTAAATGATCCGGATATCGGACCAGGCTGTGATTCAGGTCCAACGTTTGACCAAAAAGTTATTACAGCCGAACCAAATCAACCCCCATTCGTTGGCAAGATTGTCTTGCCATCAACAATGTTGCCAGAATTTGACCTTTCATCAAGAAACCCACTTGTAGACAAAGCATGTTGGAGTAGACCTGCCATGCCACGAGTGAAGGTTGCGGCGTCTCAGCCAATAGGACTGGCGCACAGTGATTCCCTGCGTGAGCAGTCTGTTCCAGCAGAACAACATCTGCAAGGCTACGCACACGCTGCCCAAATGGCAGGTGTCCTGCGATGCAAAGGCATAAAGACGGCACAACTTGTGGAACGGTGGGAACTCATCCATGAATGAATATCACTTTCTCTCCTGGGTTCGGCACGGAGTTGCGACAGGGATTAAAGCACAAGATCCATTGACAGGCCCTATTCCAGAAGTCCCGACCATCCGTCCAGAACTCAAAATGAGGCGAAGAGTTGAAGGCCAGGATCCGATTGACACAATCACCTTCACGGGACCAGAACTAGCCTTAGCTGGGCCGTCTCAAGTTTCTGGATTCGATCCTGCCATGGTCTCACGCGTCTATCCTGCTCCTGGTGCTACAAGACTAAAAAACGAGTTCGCACATGTTGAATTTTGGCGAGCTGACTTTCCATGGTTGTTCACGCCTGCCGCGCCTCTAAGGCAAACACGTCCTGACGGGCAGAGTGGTCTGAGACCCTGGATAGTGTTGGTCGTGCTTCCCCAGGGAAAGTTCGATAAATGCAAACCAGTGCTGGGAAGCCTGTACGCGCCGATCCAGGTATCAACTAGCGAATTGCCAGACCTCTCGGAATCGTGGGCCTGGGCCCATGCACAAGTTGCCACGAAGGATGTGGCAAACATTAAGGAAGCGGTTCAGAAATTTTCGTCGACCGCCTGTTCTCGCTTAGTATGTCCGCGTCGCTTGAACGAGGATACACCCTACGAGGCTTTTGTAGTACCAGCCTTCGAAGGAGGCCGGCTCACGGGCTTGGGGCAATCGCTGTCAAATCCAAAGCATGGGCTTCGACCAGCTTGGACGGTAAGCAGGCGAGAATTTGTCACACTCCCCGTTTATTATTCCTGGTGCATTAGTCAGAAGTCATCCAAGGGCTTTGAAGATTTGGCGAGGCTTCTTGTCGGAAAGGAGGCCGCAGATCTCAGTGGAGTCGGCACGCGCGAAGTCGATGTGAGCCATCCCTGGTGGCCACGGCTTAGACCCTTAGTTGAGATGGCAGGAGAAGACACGGAAACGAGACAAACAGTTATGCTGGATGGAGCGCTGAAGCTCCCGGAGAAAATCGTTAATGGTAGTCCCGCAGATGCCGTCCAAGGCTCGCTCACCCCGAAATGTCGTGCGAAGTTTCAAGAGGTACTGGAATCTCATCTGAATGCTGGTGCGTCAGGAAGATCATCTGGTCCTAAAAAAGATGGGAAAAAGAAAAACGATGTCAAGAAACAACAACACAAATCCACAGATGATGCACAAAGTGTCGGCCCACCCATCTATGGCGCACGGTTCCAAGGCTTCTCGACTCTGCCATCTGAGGCTGGCTGGTTAAGGGACCTCAATCTGGACATTCAACGCCGTCTCCCCGCCTCGTTTGGGACATCCTATATACAAGAACACCAGGAAACGCTCATGGCTCGCGCATGGGAACAACTGCCGGAGATTCGAGCCGCCAATTGGTTACGGTGCCTGAGCGAGTTTGCCGCGGTCGTCGCGGATGGTCTTCATAAGCGGCACATCGAGACTTTGACTGCATCTGAGTTGGTGGCAGTCACGGCTCCTGCGCACGGACGCACACCGGTTGCCGCTGGGATCACCTTGCAGCGTAAGATCCAAACCTCACCGCTTCCCAACGCCGCCGCAACACCGGCCTTCACCCGGGCCATCCGAAAACACGGTCCTCTCGCCCGTGGATTTCGCGGCGCACAGACCACAAACTTGCTGGAGCGTGGCCTGGCGGGAGCTGTTCGTATCAATCCTGTGACCACGCTTAACCGTCGAATCAGTGTGGCAGCGCCAATCGCAGAAGGTAGGTCGACAAACGATCCCCTTATACTGCGAGGAGCGACCGCTGCACAATCAATCGCAGAAACAGAAAAGCACATATTGGCCCTAGGGCTGAAGTCGCTGCAACATACGCTCGATACGCCTAATTCGGACAATACCTCCCAACTAAATCGCATCAGACAGAGTGTACAACAGAGTCTTGCTCGTCGCGTAAGTCCGGACAAACTTCGGACTCAGACGATAGGCGAGATCGCAAGTGAACTGTCGAACACCGAGGCGATCAATGCCGGGATCAAGATACTGCAGAGTCATAAAAATCCTCAGTTAAATCAAGAAATGGCAGTGCAACCGCAAACAGTAGCGGAAGTGCAGACAGAACCAGTAGAACCCGCCTCACTTCGTTCAACTCTCGTGAAAGAGTTCACACCATCTCCTCTCATCATCAAGCGACTAGCAGATCGAATCGAAGTACCTGAAGAATTACGTCCAGCCGATCCGCTTGGCCCAATCATGGCTGGACCTCAGTTTCCCGTGCCGGTGGCTGCACTATTGCGTGACAAGCATCTGGAGCTTTTGATGCCAGGCATTCAAAACTTTCCGCAAAATACCGTGACGCTGATGGAGACCAACCCTGCTTTCATCGAAGCGCTGTTGGTAGGGATGAACCATGAAATGAACCGGGAGCTACTGTGGCGAGAGTTCCCGACGGATCAACGTGGAACACCATTTCGAAATTTTTGGACTCAACCTTCTCACGAGGTCACCGAGATAAATCCGATTCATTCTTGGAAAAAGCCACTTGGCTGCAACATCAGCGGAGGCAGGGGAGAGCAGATTGTGCTGGTAATACGGGGAGAGCTTCTACGTGCATTCCCTCGGGTAACTGTGTATACCGCGCCAGGAAAGCCGATTCGGAATGCTGAAGAAGAACTTGTACTTGGGACGCCTATATATCCTAATTTCCGAATGCATATCACTGATGATACCTGCATCTTCGCATTTCCATCTCCGGACATCACCCAAGAAAAAGTGATGAACACAAGTGGTCCTGAGCGATGGTATTTTGTTTTTCAGGAGTCACCGACGGACCCTCACTTTGGATTCGACAATCCACCTGATCCACCTAAAGAGCCTTCACAGGTCGATTCATGGAATGACCTGACATGGGATCACATACACATGGATCGTGGGCACTTCGTCTCCGTCTCCAGCGGGTTGAAGAAGCCGCCGATGTCTGTCGGGGAGAGGTGGAATCATACTGCGGCAGAAATGGCACGGATCAGTCTGCAAAAACCGTTTCAAATGATCTTTCATGCACATATGCTGATCGCGCCTCAAAGCCCGAAGAAATCGTAAGGCAATACGATGTCCACACTCGCTGAAATTATCACGATCCGCAACAAACTACGCCAACAGCGCGATCAGCTCGCTCGAATGCGGACTGAGCTCTTGGACTACGAGGGGCGGATAAGATTTCTCACTTCTCGGCTTGATGCGATGAGCGAGAGCGCCCGTGCCCATGCCGTCGATGAAAAAAAGATGCTGACGATACTTCAGGAGCAAGTGCCGCCTTTAACAGGAGCGATCGAGCAACTGGAAACAGAGGTGGCTACGCTTAACACGAACCATGAGACGCTCATGGTGGCTGAGCAGCCACTCTGGGGAAAGAAGGCCCTGTTTCCCGTGGCGCTGTTCCCTATACGGATCGAAACGAGGTTTGTTGAACCGACAGAAGGGAGAGGGCTAGATCTCCTCGTGCGAATCTATCCCGATGAAGTCCACCGGGATAGAAGTAAATCGCCTCCAGCGTCGGCCCGTGAGAAGAAACAACGATCTAGTGATCCACAGACTCGATTGCGAATCCTCCCCGAAAAGTGGACCCTCTATGTCTTTCGTAGCGGCGAGCTGATCGCGGAACATGCTGGGGAAATGATTCCACAGGATCTTTTAGGCTCATTCGAGAAGCAACAAGGTGTGAGAGGTACACAAGAGGCGAGGCCTTGGACAGTTGATTTTGATACCGCGCTTAAAGTGGGAATGGCCATGCGTCTGCATTTCGAAGACACATTCGAGTCGCCGGACACCACCATCGATCTCTTCGTATTAGGGCTATGTGAAAACCAGGACGCCAAAAAGACAGCGGAACGGATCACATCAACGTTTGAAGTCCATGCATCCGAAGGTCGCTTAGGGTTTGTCCCTTGTGGGGCGCCCACGAACAATACGTCCACAAAATTGTCGGGATGGAGCTCTCAAGAAGCTATTGGCGCTGAGGTGAGAACAAGGGGTACGGCCAAATCACGTAGCTCGAATAACCAAGAGAATGCATCGCTCTTCGAGCGAGCTTTTGGTATGGGCAGCCAATCTTGGCTTTCTGCAGTGAGCGGAGGAACTGAAGACGGATGGACGGCAGTAGCAACAGTCAAGGATGCACTTTGGTATCCACTAACCCATAACTGGCTAGTCAACCTGTTGTTGCCAATTGATGGGAAGAGCCTCAACGCCGAAATTATCACACAACCTGAGTTCCGAAGGGTAAATGAGGCGTTACGAAGTCATGTCCTGAAATACGTATTTAGTCGTGGACCTTTACCAATTCTGCGAGTTGGAACCCAGCCGTATGGCTGCCTCCCTGCTGGTTCACTTGACTTGTGGAAAACCTCAGATGCGGACGACTTAGAAACTATCGCCGCACGAGTATTGAATGAACTTCGTGTTTTTTGGGAGGCAGGTCTTACCAGTGTTCCTCGTCACGACAAATCGTTGGATCAGGATGCCTTAATACTGAATGTGCTCTCTCGTCGAGCAGTTTCTGCAGACGTAGTTTTTAGAAAAACAGACTTAGGTGTCAGATCTCTTTCACTCGACTATGTTGCCGAGCCTCTACTCGCAATTTCTCAGCAGACTTGGTGGAATCAGCTCACACTGACTTATCTCCACGATCTTGCGCTGCCAAGACCTGCTGACCTTCCCCTGGTAGGCGACCCGCGTGCACTTGCGCAACGATGGAAACAACAAGCCAAGATTCTGCGACAACATGGCGAAAGTCTCCTCAAGGTTCAGAAAGCCATATGGGCCACACATATGCCAGGCAAAGAGGTGCCAGAGCGTGGACAAGATCTTCCGCCAGAGACGATAGCCAGCCTGCGTCGGATTAATAGTGTGTTCAATCTTCTGATTCAGAAGAATTCGGTGCTGAACAATATCTGGTCATCAGGATCTGCAGATGGCCTGAGTGCCGAGGCTGCAACGGAGCTGTCTTTTGAACGCTTGGCTGGAACGTTAGACCGTCTTGCTGCCATTCCGCCGGAACAATATGAAACTCTTCTTTTGGAAACGATCGATATCTATTCTCACCGGTTCGATGCATGGGTAACCTCTCTCGCAACCAAGCGTCTGGACGAAATGCGAAAGCGGTCCCCTAAGGGCTGTCACTTGGGCGCATACGGATGGGTTGAAAATTTAGCGCCAAAGAAATCTCTGCCAAAAGTAGGGACTAAGGTGGGAGGAAAAACCGTTGAGGCGACACAAGATCCTACACACACATATGTATTGGCTCCCTCCTTACATCACGCCACAACGGCGGCCGTCCTGCGAGCCGGTTTCGAATCGCATACTGATCGGGAATCGTTTGCGGTGCGTCTGACCTCGAGGAGAGTCCGAATCGCGAGAAGTGTTCTGGAAGGGATTCGTAATGGTCAGCCCTTGGGCGCATTACTTGGATATCGGTTCGAACGCGGGTTGCACGATTGTGGGAAAGATGTCCTGATTGCCCAATTCCGAAAAGCCTATCCTATCCCGATGGCTTTCCAGTCTGAACCGAACGGAGTTGGTGCTCAAGAAGCCATAGCCGCTGAGAATGTTGTCGATGGCTTGGCCCTGTATAGAAAAGGACTGCCGGATACGTTTAAGAATGACAAAGACGTTGGACGGTTATTTGCCGATCTAGGTGATGCCATTGATGCGGTTGGAGACGCCCTACTGGCTGAAAGTGTCCATCAATTGGTCGGCGGGAATTCGGCGCGAGCAGGGATCGCGGCGGATTCGGTGGGGAGGGCCGAAGCGGTCCCTGACCGACTCGACGTACTTCGCACACCGCAGTCGGCCAGATGCATCGACTGCGGTGTCGCAGTCATGCTACCAGTCGGTGCATCAGCGGGACGTGAAGGATGGAATCGGAACAGGCCGCGCTCCCGCATGGCACCGGAGATCGACCGGTGGGTGGGGTATCTCCTTGGCGATCCGAAACAATGGCGCTTTGCCTGGGAAGTCACTGTGAAAGAGAAGACACGTGTGCTGGAATGCCGACTCGCTGATCTTCAGCTGTGTCCCTTAGACGTGGTCCTTGAATCCGCTATGCCAGGGTCCAATGCCCAGAGCCTACTAGAACGTCGTCTCCAGGAGCGAATCGCTTCGTCTCGCGCTACAAAGATACTACGAATGGTGCCAACGCAGCCTGGCATTGAAAACCTCGAGACACTCAAAGCCCTGGCTGCTTCGATTCGACAAGTCATTGCCGCTGCCGCTCCACTCCTTCCCTCAGATCTCGAGCGGGGACCATCAAATAAGCCGCCAGAAATCTTGACCCGAGTGCTCGCACAAAGAGCAAATAGGGTCTTGCGTGAATTCCATCGGGCCGTGGCCAATCTCCGTCAGTGTTTAACGACTCATGGCAAGGGCGTCAAGTCACGTTCGTCACAAAGGCTTACTGCAGTCTTAGCCACTTTGTCCAGTTTCGGAATCCAGGAGGCCTACCCGCTTCCAATGAGTGCTCCGGATGCTACTGACATACCGGACTCGATCGTGCACCAGTCACAGCTAGTCTTAGCTCGAATTCAAGCAATGAAGATCCCCCCGACTATTGCTCCACTCAAGAGTGATTCGGATGACCTCAGCGTACAAGGGTGGTTGGAGTCAACCTCCAAATCCCTTCGAACACTATTGTGGGAACAGTTTCCCATCGTCGCTCCTTTCCGCCTAGCTTCCAACAGTGAATTTGCACGCTCCCTTACTGACAAAGCACGACCGACTGGCAATGACGCATCCGATGCAATGGCGTGGCTGGGCCGTTTGAGTCTCGTTCGTGCTCGAATCAAGACTTTTCATGAAACCCTTACCGCATGCGAAGCTCTCGATATTACAGAGACTCCATCGCTCCTTGTTACACAGTCTCCAACTTCGTCATCTGACGCACGGGAGGGCAGTTCGCAGGAAGAACCTTGGATCGCGAAGCCTTTTGCTGATCGACCACGACCGAAAGCACAACGAACGTTGGTAGTGCATACACTCGAGCCAATGCGATTCCCGCGCGGCACCGATGATTTCTGTGGCTTGATGATCGATCGTTGGGTGGAACAGTTGCCCGGTCTCGATGCGCTTGGAGGAATCAATGTGTCGGCAGTCAACAAGCTCGTGCAGGAAGCCCTAGAATCCGGTAATGCCTTACCATATTCGCTTCAATCGGTGGTGCAGGACATGCTGGAGACAGGGAAGCTGACGGATAAGAAAGGTGTTCCGCTGACCACTAGTGCTCGCCTTCGGTACTCCGACGAACTGACGATCGATTTCGACTCCATTACCCATGCCCAATCAGAGATTGCCGGGCTGTCCTTTCGATATGACCGGCCTGATGCGGAACCACCTCAAGCGATCTTGTTGGCTGTGCCACCAGACCCGGTACGGCCTTGGACCGCTGATGCCATACTTCAGGTGATCCGAGAGACCCTCGATCTGGCAAAACTCCGTACGGTTGAGCTACGTGATCTTCCTCGTTTGACACCACTTATCCCAGGCAACTACGTGCACTTGGAAACTCTTGGACATGCGGGAATTCTGGTCACACGGCCTGACGGATCTACAGGCATTGAGCCCGCACCAACAATAATAGATGAATGGGATTCCCGTCTTCCTATTGGAGAGAAGATCGATGACTGATTTTCGCATAGAACCTATCACTCCAGCTACCGACATCGATGATGGCCTTGCGGCTACCATTCATGATCCGCTGTGGATGCTGACGCGTCAATGGCAACTTGGCGAGTTCCAGGGTAATGACGCTGGTTCTCCGATGATGATGCAGGTTCGAGGAACCACCAGCGCCATTGGCGCCTACGCCAGTGGACTCGATAAGAAATGGTATCGATACGATCCCCGGCAAGCCCCACTTGATGTCCTTGTTGAGGCACAAGCAGAGGCGGTTGATCTACGCAAGCTCGCTAATGAAGGCGCCCATTTCGTGAGGCTGCTAAAGGAAGTTAAGCTTTCTCGGTACGCTCCACAATTCTGCCAGCTGTTCGGATTTCAGGATCTGCAAGTGAGCGATCAGCTCCTTGCTCTGTTGATCCGCACCAGCCCTGACCCACGACGGTTGAAACCGGCTCTCTCCGAGTTTAGCGACGGAAAATTTCGCGCGCTTCCGTTCATCACAACAAAAAGCCGAAAATCCATTCTGAGCGTTTCTAAAGCGTGGCTTGAGTGGTACCGAGCGGAAACTGCCTGTACGAACCCCGCCACGACCGACTGCTGGGAAGAGAACCGTCTAGAACATCACGTCTTGGTCGCCTCGTCCGCAGGCGGAGGGACTGTGCTCCGTGCTCAAGAATATTGTTCGGACTATTTGGATTGGCTGGACTTTGATATCGATCCCACAGCTTCTCCTCCCAAATACTCGTTGCCGAATCCAGAGCCCCTCTCGCTTTCCGGCATCCCTACTCCGATTCAATTTGGCGGCATGCCGGTCGCTCGATACTGGGAATTTGAAGACGGTCACTTCAACTACGGCAGTGTCGAGGCCGGGCGGCAAGATCTTGGTCGCCTCCTGCTGATTCAGTTCACAATGGTGTTTGGGAATGATTGGTTTCTGGTTCCACTCAGAGTGCCTTCAGGAACATTGACACTGCTGGATCAGGTGCTTGTTACTGATGTATTTGGTCAACATTTCCTCATTTCCCCATCTGGTGCGACCGATCCGAATTGGGATCTCTTTAAACTGGATATCCACCAGTCTGAACCATCATCGAATCCGGTTTCTCATCCCGTCCAGTCTGCATTGTTTCTTCCACCATCGTTTGGGCATCATCTTGAAAGTAGCCCCTATGAGGTGGTGCACCTACTCCGCGACGAGATGGCCAACTTGGTTTGGGGAGTAGAACATTCCGTTAGAAGCCCGGAAGGGGTTGTAATCAACCGGAGGCAGGAATGGCAACAAAGAGTTCGGCCGACTCCTCCTGCTGATAGTGGTCTTCCTCGTTATCTCGTTGAAACCGAGGTGCCGGACTATTGGATTCCTTTTATACCCGAGCAACTAGAGGACGGTAAGAATATTCGTCTTGTGTTAGCGCCGCTCGTTGTGTATGCAACCTCGCATCTACAGAGCGGTCCTAGCGCAAATGATTCCGAGCGAAATGATCGGTCGGATAGCAGGGAACCGCCGCTCGTCAAGCCTCTCGGTTCTATATTGGCTGTTCGCACCAGTGAGGACCCGTTTTGGTTGTTCGAAGAAGAGGTACCACGCGCCGGCGTCATCATTCGATGCACACGGCGCTATATTCGGTGGCACGGAGGTCGCGCGTTTCTCTGGAGCGCTCGCTCCAAACAGACAGGACGAGGAGAGGGATCGAGCGGGTTACGCTTCGATATCCTCGTGCCGGAATAGAGAGGCGCTGACTCAAGGTTTATGAATAAGAGCAGATCAAACATTTTGAAAAACCACTTAGAAGATGCATCCACAAAAATGCGGCTGATATGTAATTACAGGAGGCCGAATGAAGACACTGAAGAGTAAAAGATTTTCGGGAGATAGTGATCTAGGCCTTGTTTTAAATGGTGGCTTACGACTCGCGGCAGCAGGAACCGAGCCATTCCCAGCTCCGGTATTAAGCAATGGTGCTCCAATAGTGGCAGTACAGCAGGCGCTTATAGACATTGGGTACCCACTTCCTGCTTTTGGTGCTGATGGAGCATTTGGCTCAGAGTTGGGTAGTGCCGTGGTGAAGTTTAAGAAAGACTGGCAGATTATGCCCGACGATCCAGTGATAGGGCCACGAACAATTCTCGCTCTTGACAAAGAAATGATCGCCTTTGAGCGGCCGACTCCGGAGCCACCTCCTCCGCCATTGCCGTCTCCACCAGGCGACCCTTTTGGGCGCACACCAGCTGGACTGGCGAAACTTCCTGCAGCCCTCGCAATCGTGGCGGCCTTTGGTGCAAAGGGCACCGGAAGTAATTGGTTGCACCTTAACCGATCCAAAGTTGCTGCAGCTATCGCAGACCGCATAAATAATCCAGACGGTGCCCAACAAGGCGGTAATGGTCTGTGTACCGTGGCAGCATTTATTAATGTATGGGCTCAGGACGCACCGGACTCCTATGCGGCATTTGCGACTGCCCTTTTCGATAATGCGTCTGCCAATCTGGCACCTGATCAGATGGGGAGAGGATTACGAATAAAAGTAACCAACGCCCTACTAGAAGCAGATTACAACAGAATTGCAACCCGAATGACCGAGAAGAAATTTCCTGTCCCTTCTCAAGCTGATTGGATGGTCATGTCCGCCATCCGCGATAGCTCAAATGTCGTTACACCTTTCACCGGCGACCCAGATGACTGGGTCAGTCATGTGCTTGGCGATGGTTCCTTCTCCTCAGAGCTCGACACCTGGTTGCGGAACGCTGGCGCCTGGGGGGGAGGGGTCATTCGAGTTTCAAATGACCTGCTGACGGCAACGTTAGAAGAGGCTAAGCGTCTAGAGCCGATACGATCACGATGCCTACTCGAAATAGACGTAGGAATGCTTAACAACAGCACTGGGGGGCACACCGTTGTGCTGCGATCGCCAATAACCCAAACCCCTGATGGGGTTGTGACTCTTAAGGTTTGGTCCTGGGCTGGATTGCGTGATGTGAGGGTAACAAAGGAGAAATTCGAGGATACGTACCATGGCGCTAACGTGGCTTTCCTGTGACTACTATCGCCATGGGATACAACCTAAGAGGCAGATAGCTACGACCACTATGCTAAAGCGTGAATTCATGGTGGAGCACTTCCCGAACTAGCACCTATATAACAAGCCTTCTTAACGTCTCAACTATTTCGAAAACTCATAGAGGAAGGATATATCTTTGACTCCCATCGAAAATAAAATCCAAGAATTGAGAGCGGCAGGCTTTGAGTGCGGTCCTCAAATTGGCATAGAGGCACCTCTACCGAATGGAGGAAGCTTTCTGTCTTTTACCACAGGAGTAACAATATATTATCACTCATCCACTGGAGCT
Source organism: Nitrospira sp. (assembly GCA_019636835.1). Lineage (GTDB taxonomy): Bacteria > Nitrospirota > Nitrospiria > Nitrospirales > Nitrospiraceae > Nitrospira_D. The sequence goes on along the minus strand of JAHBWU010000080.1, from coordinate 3,244 downwards.
CATGAGGTCCATGGAGCTATTCTCGGAGCATACATAGGGCAGCTAGGCCCTCTAGGTAAACTTGGGTACCCAATATCAGATGAATATGATGATGTAGTTGGAAACCAAATATCCGGAAAGGTGAGTGATTTTCAATTCGGCTCCATCTTCTACAATTCAACTAATGGGCAAACCTTTAGCATGCAAATTGGCGCAGTGCCGACATCAGACTTTGAAATTATTGATGGAATAGATGTGTCACAGTTCCAGGGTGTAGTTGATTGGAGTGAAGTAACCGCTCGGACCACCGTAAAATTTGCGTATATTAGGGCAACTGATGGGACTAGAACAGACTCGCAATTTTCGACGAATTGGAATGACTCAAGCGGTCACGTCTTGCGTGGTGCATATCATTTCTACCGTCATAGCGATAGCAACCAGGAGCTTCAGAATCAGGCAGATCATTTTTTTAAGATAAGTACCGTGAATGGGAAGCTAGCCGATTTGCCGCCGGTGATTGACGTAGAGGAACTACCACCTAAGACTACGTCACAAACTGCGATAAGTTCTCTGTCGTCTTTCCTTACACATGTGGAGAGCCGGTGTAGAACTAAGCCCATTATCTATACCTACCCATCCTTCTGGGTTAACAGGATGGGGAATAGCGATGCGTTTGCTCACACCCACCACCTGTGGATTGCCAATTATGGAAAGTCTTTAGTCCCCGGAAAGACGAATAGCGGATTCGCAGCAAGGACAACGCCGCCGCTGGTTCCTGGCAAGTGGTCCGAATACTCGCTATGGCAAAATGCTGTCCTGCCAGGACTAAAAGGTATTTCGACTCTTGTCGATAGAAATACTGCTATTGTACCTTCTGGAAATAGCTTGCAAGAGTTTCTATTGCGACAGCCTTGAGTCATGCTGGTTGTCAGCAGTAGTAGAACTACACGCGGGGAAGACTAAAAAGAGGGGGGCATAATGCAGAGGATGTCAATGCTCAGATCTGATTCCAAACTTAATCGCAAGCAACAATAGAAACTTTGTAGAAGAGAAGTAAAGCATTAAGAAATTATACACGGTGTGACGAAAAGCTGAGGTGCAAGATGTCTTGGAATTTGCAACATGCCGTTGGGCTGAATAATGATGGTAGTTTCTGTCCAAATCGCTTACTGGATCAGCAGCAAGTTGCGGAACTATTGGGAATGATCCCTTTGTCGGCGGGAGGAATCAAAGGTGGTCTGCCCGTCATCGACATTCCTCCATTCACCGATGGGGTAATTTCCGAAGAGCTGGTGGCAGCCATTCAACATTTTCAAACCATAAACTCAGCGGTCTTAAATATTGATCGGAGAATAGAACCAAATAGCCCAGCATGGCTTTCACTTGTAGCGCTTGCCACAGGTACATCAATTGTAATCCCATCTCCGGCAACCGTTATTTTGCTCGACCCTATCAATTTAGTAATGGAAGATGGTCCACCAATACCTGCTTCCGGATTACCATCTTTCATATATTCTCCCGCAAAAAAAGATGTGCAACTCGTATTTGACGATGGTCGCCTACGAATTGAAATGTTATTTTCTGGATTGTTGAGCGTTTCTTGGGGAGGCACCTTTAACCTCGCTTGTAAAGCGAGCCCATCATTCTCAGAATTGGATAAAGCTCTTAAGTCGGGAAATGCCAGGAATGTGGAAGCAACAGTACTAGACGGACTTTGCAAGGAACTAGAATTCGAGACAAAAGCGGCAGTCCATGAACTCTTCAGCGGTGTAAAGATTAGTATCGATTCGATGGGAATCTTTAAGGTCAGCGGTAGTGTTGGTGATGAATGGCGACAACTCTCGGTTGGGTTTGAGGCACCTAGTACAATATTTTCCAAAGGTCGTCTGAAAATTGAGAAGCCTGTTCAACTCTTAAAATTTGGTGGGGAAGTAAAAATCAGTGGAACTCTATCGGTTGAGTTAAAGTGTACTTTAAATAGTGGATCTCTCCTCGACCAAGCCAGCATAGTCCCAAGCCTTATTGCCTTAGGAATAGCTGGTGGATTCGTGCTCATTCCCGTAGCTACTTGGATTACCGAAGCAGGTGCTATAGAAGGCGCTATCGAGGTCGGCTTTGAAGGCCTTAAGGCTCTGCGAATCATTATGGGTCCTGTTCCTGTTGTAGTAAGGTAGCAAGGGAAGGGTTTGTCAAGACCCTCATGCACTCCTGAAGTCCAATCTTACAGAAAACGATGCGACTTGTAGGTCATCCGGTAAATGTGTCGCGGCGTTCATGGGTGGGTATTATTGTATTCTATCATCAATGCTTGAGTAAGCGCCGAACGCTAAACAATGATGGTTTGAGGTGCACGCCGAGAGTCCCCAATCCTTTCAGCTACAGAAAAGTCTGGATAATTGTTATTTACGGGGCACATGCCTGCGGACACTTCACGAGCGAATACTGTTCTTGGGTGAAGCCATACTTTTTCAGTAACTCTTTTACTTCCAACTCGACAAGTTCAAGCAATTCATGGTCATCTACTCCGGATACATTCTCCAGCTTTACGACAATAGTTTTCACCCCTGATTGTTTGGCCTGAATTACAGAATCGCGATGGGAAGGGGTTGGCCCATTCCGTGCGTCGATTTTTAGGATCATGTCCGATCGAACTGGAGAGACTGTATTACCTTGTTTACTAGCACAAGCTCCACCAAAGAGCATGCAACTCAAGAGTATTAAGCCCGATCGCCAACAAGATTGCTGAATCATTTACGCCTCCATCCATACGGCTCGTACCAGCCAAGCAAGAAATCACACGCAAGCATTTGCTCCGAAAGTCTCATCTTGTCAAGACATATTCTGGAATATTGAATTTCTCAGGTCTTTCCGAAATCCCAGAAACCCCCGATTTAAAGATCTACGCTTGTGCCGTTCCAAGGCAACTCTAACAAAGAATGATGTTCCTCCAACGCAGTCACTAGCGAGACAAGGGAAGAACAAGACACACATCATCCCATCGTCCCCACCTTCTGGGGATAACCTTGTGCACAGGTCGCGTTGGGCGCACAAGTGACAGCGCATCATGACCTCTTTAGCATGGTGCCTATTTTTTAGGCGTCCGCAGTCTCAGTAACGGACCACAACGAATGGTAGGGTCCTGGAATCTTTCAGAAGGACGTTCGACGGGAGGTGCGACAAGATTTTCGCTCTAGCCTCACAGCGGCCAGCCCTGATCCGCAAAACTATAGAGGCGGTCGTCACCGAGAATGAGATGGTCGAGCAG
>JAHBWU010000008.1 GCA_019636835.1 Nitrospira sp. | reverse complement strand
CAACTTCTTTGGGTCGTCGTGTTTAAAGTATGTATTTCTGACCTTCGGCCAGTCAAGGATGCAGCCAAAGGTTTGCTCGGTCACCGTGATGTCTTGCGCCGACACGCTGGACAGCATGAACAGTCCGAGCCCGGCAGCAAGAATGCTCCGTTTCAATATACATACTGAGAGCCGGCTCATGGGTGCGATGAGATGACGCATGTGGTGTGCTCCTTTCCTGGTCATTCTTCGGAAAACGTTCAGGCAGCCCCTTGTGCCGAAGAGATAAACTTCGCCGCATGCTTCCTGACAAACTCCTGCAAACTCAGAGGCATTTGCCCCGTCAGCATGAGCACGTCGTCTGACTTCCGGTCGTAGAGTCCCGCTCGGTGCAGATCGGCCATTGTCGCGAGATGGTGCACCAGACATTTGTTTCAGGCAGGTCAACCTTTAGCCTTCCGCAATGAGAGGGCGTTGATGCAGAACCGTAACCCGCTCGGTTCAGGTCCATCTGGAAACACATGGCCGAGATGAGCATCGCACACATTGCACGTCGTCTCGATCCGGTTCATGTCATAGCTGCCATCCCGATGATAGGCGACCACGCCCGGTGCCACGGGCTGGGTGAAACTGGGCCAGCCGGAATGGCTTTGATACTTGCGCGCTGCATCGAACAGCACGGTATCACAGCAAAGACACTGATACTGTCCTGGATCGAACAACCGACACATGTCCGAGCTGTGTGCCCGCTCAGTTCCCTTCAGACGGGTCACACGAAATTGTTCGTCGGTGAGGAGCGCACGCCACTGCGCTTCCGTCTTCTCTACTCGACGCGGTGGCAGAGGATTGCCGTGACGAGCCAAGCGGACCACATCATCCCATTGCAGAATCTCTGCTGAAGAGGAATCGCCCTCCGCGCGGTCGACTGTTTTGGAACGATCTTCATACTGCATCATAGATCCTCCGTTCAACGGCCCGATGAGGCACGTGCTTCAAGTATCACAGATTGGTTCACTTTCCGCTGTCGGGTGATTTCATCGGCATGACGAGCGACTCGCTTTCCTGTGACAGCAGAAACACCAGCAACTTGGCCGGTTCGGTCTTGCTCGCATTCTTGGATACGACAGGCGGTTTCTTGGGAGACTCATACCAACTCTGACCTTTTGTATAGGTCACGGGCTCCTTTTCCCCTCATTGAGAGACGACGGCTCCCTCCAAGACATAGGCAAACACCGAACCTGGATGGAAGTGCCGGCTGGATGCGGCGCCCGGCGTGTTCGGTCTCGGGGGTCTGGGCCACATGGCCGTGAAGTTTGCTCGTGCGCTCGGGGCCCACGTGGTCGTTTTCACCACCTCACCCAATAAGATTGAAGACGCACTCCGTCTTGAGGCCGACGATGTCGTCGTCTCCCGTCACGCGGATGAGATGAAGAAGCACGTCGGCAGCTTCGATTTTATCCTTGATGCCGTCTCTGCCGATCACGACATTACCGCCTCTATCGAACTTCTCCGCCGCGATGGGAACATCACCCTCGTCGAGCTGCCCGAGAAACCTCTGTTGGTTCCGGCATTCAGTCTGATTTTTGGCCGGCGCAGTCTTTCCGGCTCTTCCATCGGCGGCATCGCCGAAACCCAGGAGATGCTTGATTTCTGTGGGAAACACAACATCACCGCCGATGTCGAAGTCATCCCCATGCAGAAGGTCAATGAAGCCTACGACCGACTGATCAAGTCCGACGTGAAGTACCGCGTCTCGATCGACATAGCTTTGCTCACCTCCAAATAGCCGGAGAGAAAGAAAACAGGGGGTCAAGCTCTGACCGGCTATTTTGTCTTTCCTATCGTTTCTTGGAGGAGAGATTTCCATTCGTCCCGGTTGACGGCCGGCATCGTTGTGATCTGGATGTGTCCCATGGAGGCGTTCATGACCGCTGCTTTCATAGCCGTCTTGTTGTCCGGAAAGTCCCAGATCGCCACAACATCGTATTCACCGAGGCAATAGTAGGCCTGGACCAGCTTGCCGCCGAGCGCTTGGGCGTTCTTCTTGACCATCTCGGCGCGCTCGACGCCCTTGTCCTTCATGGTTTGAAGACCGTGCTGGCTGAACTTCACGAGACTCACGTAGGTCGGCATGGCAACCCTCCTTGGTGAGATGGACACGCGTGGATTATTGGATGTCGTAAAATCTTAGGCTCCTTTGTGGAGCGAAACAAGAGGGAGTTTGCCGCTCATTCGATGGCGCCATGCAAATGGTGCTCTCAATCGCTGATTGGAGAGGGGCGGCGAACGGTGTCGATTTTTCGAAGCCCGTTCGACTACAAGGTAAGGAGCCGTGATTTCATCGGATCTTCACCTAGCGAAAGGAGCTATAGCCGTGGGAACGAATACCATTCGACTCCATCGTGTGTTTCGTGCCGCGCCGGAACGGATTTACCGGGCGTTTCTCGATGCGGATGCCATGGTGAAATGGTTGCCGCCGAACGGCTTTACCGGCAAAGTCCATCACATGGATGCCAAAGTCGGCGGCACGTTCAAAATGTCGTTTGCCAATTTCACCACGGGCAAGAGCCACTCATTCGGCGGCCAGTATCTGGAACTGGTGCCTCATGAACGGATTCGGTACACGGACAACTTCGACGGTCCGAACCTGCCGGGAGAAATTCGTGTGACGGTCACGTTAAAGAGCGTATCTTGTGGAACGGAAGTCAATATTGTGCAAGAAGGTGTGCCTGACGTCATTCCGGCCGAGGCCTGCTATCTTGGCTGGCAGGAATCGCTGACCCTTCTCGGGAAACTCGTTGAAGCGGAGATCCCAAATTAGTAACCGAGAAGATAGCCGACGTAAGGGTTAAAAGGTGATCGCATGACAACAAATCAGGCTGTGACGGAGTGCGTAGTCTTCGTGGGCGTGAGCCTTGACGGATTTATCGCGCGGCCCAACGGCGATCTCGATTGGCTGATGGGCGAGGGCGGCGGCGACAGCGCCGAGTACGGCTACAATGAGTTCATTGCCGACATCGATGCGATTGTCATGGGCCGGAGGACGTTTGAGAAGGTTGTGACTTTCGACAAGTGGTATTACGGCAAGAAGCGAGTGGTCATCGTGACTCACCACCCGATCGATCTCTCGGTTGTTCAGGCGCGCGGAGGCGTCGTTGAGGTGATGGCCGGATCTCCGGCACAGATTGTCGACACACTGGCGACTTCCGGTGCCCGCCGTCTGTACGTGGACGGCGGGATCACCATTCAGGAATTTTTGCGCGCCGGCCTCATACAGCGCCTGATCATCAGTCGTCTTCCTGTTCTTATTGGCAGTGGAATTCCGCTTTTTGGCTCTCTCCCGCGCGACATCCGCCTCAGCCATATCGCGACGCGCACCTATCCGGGCGGCATGGTCCAAAGTGAGTACCGTATCGTGACATGAGCCCAGAAAACTTCCAGGAATGGAGAGTGAGAGTGTGGAAAGCGTCAACATTCTTTTTCGCACAAGTCGATCGTGGCAACCACTTCCAGTCCAAAGCGGCCTCGACCTCGCTGCACAAGTCTCACATCCGGACATTTCTGATCGCGCAGATCGCCGTAGCGCTACGTCTATCGCATTTCCCACTGATTGCCCATCAAACCCACGCGAACGCGACGCCGGGTGGGATCGTCGTGTGGTTTGCCGTCGATGCTCATGCGGATGTCGGCATTGATGTTTCCCATCAGATAATAACTATGCTCCACAAGACCTTTGACGATCGGAGTGCAATCGATCTGATGAACCTTGTTATGGATATGAGTCGGTCGCGCCGGCCCGTTGGAGCCCAGACGATCGGGATTGCCTTTGGTGTAATCCGACACGACCAAGGCGACATCGCCGCGATTATGGTAAACGCTGACGCTTCTGGCCAATTCGTGCGCTCGCCACAACGGTTGGCCTTCTTCCAACGCCGTGTCGTCGACATCAGGCGCGCATAAAAAGATATGTTCGAACAGACGGGGCAAGGCGTTCCCCGGCGTAAACGCGTCACACCGTTCGAGCGCATTCTGCAACAAAAAATTGCCCATGGAATGGCATAACAGGTGAAGATCCTGTTTGCAGAGCTGCTCATCCGCGAGACGAAGACTCGCGAGAAAATCCCGTACCTTGAGAATGCCGCGGCCGACGGCGTTCCCGGACCCGGCGGCTTCGGACCGATCGGATTTATAGGAGACGAACGGCAGCGCCATGCCGTCCGATGGCCAGGTGAAGAGCACCACTTGCACGCGCTGTTCCGGATCTCTTTCGGGAGAGTGGTTCAGCATTTCCTGAAGCGACAGAGCCGTGCCGACGGCGTCGGTCCAAGAAACATTGAACCCATGGATGAACATCACGACATCCGTGTTCTTGCGCATGATCGTTTGCAAATCTGAGAACGCCGCTTGCGAGCCCAGCTTGATGTTCTCCTGTTGTTTTTCGGCGACCGAACGATTGATCTTTTCCCGATAGACGACGATGTCCGCGGACTCGGCGCATCTGGACAAGTACTTGATCAGACCCTCGCCGTTCCCACGTCCCATGGGTTCGCAGTCCGCCTCAAGATGCTTGGTGAGTTTGGCGTCATCGACCTTGACGGTCAGACGACCGAAACGGAGATTCTCGATTCCGTCATCACTGAACTTCTTGCCGTAACCTTCGGGGTGCGAACGATCATCGCCGAGGCAGTTGCGATTGGTCGCGTAAAAGAGTCGTAGCTCGGTCATCGTAATGGCTCCTTTTCTGACATGTGAAGTGCGATCGACGCTGTCTGGTGGTGCCGGGCGTGATGTGCTTAGCCGCTTCGACCGGGAAAGTCAAGAATGGACGCCAGGTCCTTATTCGTGAACAACGATGCCGGTTGATTCACATGGATGAGAGGGGGCGCTGACTCTCAAAACCGAAGGGGAGGAATCATTTCTTTATCCTGCCGAAGGAATCTCACTGAGTTCATTCAGGAGAAAATCTCGAACCCTTTCGCGCGCGTCTCGCGAAGGCTGTCCCGCCTCACCCTGATCTCGCCATGAACCGATCAGCGTGCTGTGCGCCTTGACCGGCTTTCCTTCGACTTGATATGCGCTCGCCGGGATTTCACCGTTCATATAGCGATCGCCGAATTCGCCGCGCATTGTTGCTTGTTTTGCCTGGTCCGACATGCAATCCGTTTCAAATCGCAGTCCATAAATTCTTGCAGCACTCTTTCTCGCGTACTGTAGATCGTCGACCGACAGGCCGAGAGACTTTTTATCGGCATCCGTGTACCGCCAGAAACGGAGAGGCAGGGCAGGCTGGGCGACGACTGCGGCACCGACCTGTGGTCGGTCGAGCAGCGCTAACGGGAGTGGACCGGTCAAGCAGTTTCCGATGATGCCGATGTGTTGTTGAGTATGTCGTTCTCCAACCATCTGCACCAACCTTCGCAACCAGGTCACAATGGGAGCGCTCCCCTGAGACGGGACGCCCCATTCACCGCCTGGGAAAAACTCCGTTGATCCACGGAGCCAATAGGCCCACAATCCTTTCGTCAGGGAAAGCTTGCCTTTCTCGCCGAACAGCAGCGGCACATACACAGTGAAGTCCTTCGAAAGCTCCTCGGCGTAGGCAAGTGTGCCCGGAGACAGCCCGGTCAACTCATGGAGCAGAAGCACCGGAGGTTTGTCGGTGCCGTCGTTCAGGCAGAACACCGAATGGGTAATGCCCTCGTGCGAGAATGGTTGATCGAAACACTCGACCCAATTCCGAGTAGGCGTACCTTCTTCTTTTGTATGAGGCGCGCACATCCCAAGCTGCGTCGCCCCACAGCCTACCTGAAATAGGAGTAGCGCGGTGATAATGGTTTGCGCGAGAGAGTGGCTCGGTGTGTTCATATCGTGTTTCCGGTGCAATGTGCTGCGGCTCTTGTCATGCATGTTGTGGAGTAAATCAGCGGAAGATTGCCAGCGTCCGAGGACCGGCGCAAGACCTTTGTAGGTTCAGCCGCGCAGTCCGCAATATGTCCATTTTGAAATGGATGGATATGTGTGTTAGCCTCCGCCTCATGTTGGAAGACGATCTCTCAATTCCTTCGATGCCGGAGTCTATCAGTCCCACCTGGCTCACGATGATGCTGCGTCGTGCCGGCGTCCTCGACCGAGCTGCAGTTGTGAGCATCGATGTGATGCCGGTCGCCGGAGGCAGTGGATTCGTCGGGCAAACGGCCCGCCTCCAAGTCGCGTACGACACCCGTGAAACCGGTGCTCCCCCCACCGTTTTTGCAAAATTGTCCTCAGCGGATCCAGCCGTCAGGCAACAACTGCGCAAAGTGGGACTCTATGAAACCGAGGCCGGTTTTTATCGAGACGTGGCGTTGCAGCCGGCCTTTCCTCTACGCGTGCCCCGTCCGTACCTGACTCAGTATGATGAAGGCACAAGCGCAAGTATTCTGTTGCTGGAAGATCTCCGTGCGGTGGAGTTCGGCGACAATCTCACCGGCTGTTCGGCAACGGACGCTCGGATCGCCGTGCGGCAGCTCGGCCTCTTGCACGCGTACTTTTGGGAGTCTGCCTCGCTCAAAGAGTTGTCGTGGTTGCGAGCGCTCACCGATGAGACGCAGGCGAGAGCCGGCATGTACCAAGCGATGTTGCCCCGCTTCGAACAGCGGTGCGCTGAATTTTTGACGCCAGGCTTACGTGAGGCTGCACGAAGATTTGCTTCGGTCGTCCCCGAATATTCGCAACAGTGCTCACATGGTCCCCAGACGCTCACACACGGCGACTTCCGAGCCGACAATTTGGCATTTGCCGGAACGAGCAATGGCCGAGGCGTGACCGTCTTCGATTGGCAAGTGGCGCGGCGTTCCCGTGGCCCGCGCGATCTGGCCTATTTTTTGTCAGGCTCGATGTCGGTCGAGCAACGACGGGCGATGGAGGAGTCGCTGCTGAGCGTATACTATGAGACACTGAAGACCGGCGGCGTGGAAGGGTATTCTCCCAGAGACCTCCGTCGTGATTTTCAGGCCGGGCTCGGCGCCCCGTTGACGACCTGGGTCATCGCCAGTGGCATGCTGGACTTCTCCAGTGAACGCGGGGCGGACTTGCTCAAGCAGCTCTGGGAACGTTTAGGCGCGGCGCTGGACGATCATCAGTTTATGAGCTATCTCGACGACCTTGCCTGACGCCGCACTGATTGCGTCACCAACATGTCCCTGGAAAAACACGAAGTTTATTCAGCGGGCTACGATCCGCTGGTGTTAAAGGGATTGGCCAGACGAGAGGCCACTCGGGATGCCGCGTTTTTTGTGCCGCATCTCACACCCGCCATGCATGTGTTGGATTGCGGTTGTGGTCCGGGTGGAATTAGTGTCACCCTTGCGGCGTTGGTCCCGCAGGGACGAGTCGTGGGGATTGATATTGAGGACCGCCAGCTCGATATGGGTCGCCGAGAGGCGCAGCAACGTGGGATCGGCAACGTCGAGTTCCACCATGCCAGCCTGTATGCCCTTCCGTTCGAGGACGGAACCTTCGACGCTGTCTTGGCTCACGCCGTTCTCTATCATCTTGCCGAGCCGATGAAAGCTTTGCAAGAACTGTGGCGTCTCCTGAAGCCGGGAGGTGTGATTGGGTTGCGCGATGCGGATTTCGATGGCGATGTATATTTTCCTCCTCATGAGGACGTCGATCGGTTTTGGAAGCTGATGGAGCGGGTGATCGAGCACAGCGGCGGCGATACGCGGTTCGGACGCAAACAGCGCCGGTTGCTGCGAGAAGCCGGATTTCAGAACATTGCCGCCTCGGCATCGTGCGATGCCTTCGGCACGCCGGAATTTACCTTCGGCTTCAGCCGTTACTTCGGCGGCGTCTTCTTAAATCAGCACCGCGCGCTGATTTTGAAAGAACAATGGGCCACTGAATCGGAGCTTGCAGAGATGCAGAATGCACTGATTGCCTGGGGAAGTCACCCGGATGCCTTCTACTCTCGTTGCCGCTGCGAAGCCGTGGGCTGGAAGTGAGCCTGTTTTTCGTTGTCTTCTTAGTTTGACAGCAACACAGCTGAGGCTTCGGCCAATACTGTCTTCGCGTCGTAGAGATCCACAGTCCCTATGGGTTTTGGGCCTTTGTACAGCGTCACCGTCATGGCCGTGCGGCGTGAGAAGCCCAGCACGTCGGCGCGCTGAGCCAGGTGAAAAAAGTCATACCCTTCGCGGATGGTCAGCTCAGCACAGCGGCGACGAAGATGGCGGTCCAGCCGTTCCTGTGAGGTGAAGGCACTCGTTCGATATTCCACCCGATAGACGTTCTCCTTGAGCTGCTCAATCTCATCCTTTTCCGCGTCGCCGAGCGGCGTATAGCGTCCGGCCGCACAACCGACGAGAGACGCGGCCAGTATTACTACCGTCAACCTTGTCCTCAAAAGCTTGAGCCACATAGAAGGTGGTGATCGTAACGGGACAAGTCCATGAGATCAACAGTAACCCGTCTCCTATCTATAGAGTTCAGTCGAGACCTTGAACTTTGAGATGGAGAACCATCAATGAGTGGGATCGTCAGCAGGACTGACAACCACCGACTATAAGCGCGCAGAGAGTTCGAAGGAACATATCTTGTGCGCCTGGCGGTTTTTTGTGGATGATGACGTCCGAATGATCAATTGAATAAAAGAAATGTTCTGTGGAAACACAATGCTATTGCGATGGGAATGAGGTATCTCGCGGCGGCAGCGCTTGATCGAGCTGAGCATGATGCTTCCGCAATACCGTCAGGGCTTGGGCGATGGTGCATGGTGCAAAGGTGACGGTATCTCCGGGAGACAGTTGGGCGGCGAGGGGGAGATCTGCTGAGATCACCACGGCGATCTTGGGATATCCACCGGTGGTTTGTCGGTCGGCCATCAGGAGAATCGGCTGTCCGTCCGGTGGTACTTGTAACGCTCCCATGGTGGTGCCGTCGGAGATGAACCGCATGGACCCCTCGCCGGCAACCTTGGGTCCCGTCAATCGATACCCCATGCGATCCGACTGAGGAGAGACTGAGTAGGTAGCTTCTGTCAGCGTCGCGAGGGACGTATCCGAGAAGAGGTTTCGTTGCGGACCAGGAATGACGCGAAGGGTTGCAGGTCGTCTATAGGGAGGGAGTAGTCGGTCAGAAAGGCGCTTGCCGATCAAATGGTTTACGGATCTCCCTGGCTCTCCACCAGACAAGATGTCTCCAGGTTTCAATGGCCGTCCCTGGAGTCCGCCTGTCTGGCTCGCGCAGTGGGTCGAACGGCTGCCCAGCACCAGTGGGACATCGATTCCTCCGGCGATGGCGAGGTACGCACGAGACCCGGCGCGCTGCGCGCCGAAGCTCAACAAGCTTCCACGTTGAATTGCGATGCTTTCCCATAACGGGATGCTGTTGCCGTTGATGGCCGGCGAGAGGTCTGCACCGGTGATGGCAACGATTGCATCTTGTTCAAACTTGAGTTCAGGGCCTTTCAGCGTGAGTTCGAGTATCGCCGCGCAATCGGAATTCCCCACCAGCCGGTTGGCGACTCTTGTGGAGAAGGAGTCCATCGCTCCGGAGATGGGAACTCCATAGTGCTGGTAGCCATAGCGTCCCAAGTCTTGCACTGTGGTGAGCCACCCGCCTTTGACCACGATAATGTGGGCCGGTTGATGATTCATCGCGGGTGTTGAGGCTTCACGATGTGTATGCCAGCCGCTTCGATCTCGCGTCGAACGAGCTGAACGAACTCGACTGCGTGCGGTGTGTCGGTATGGATGCATAAACTATCGGTCTGTAGGAATACCGGGTGCCCATCAGTGCTTGTGATGTAGCCCTTCAGGATCTCGCGCAGTTGCCGGCGAACGTCCTGTTCAGTCTCAAGGAGGGCACCGGGTTGGGAGCGTGGCACTAATGTCCCATCCGGCCGGTATGCTCGGTCGGCAAATACCTCCTGTACAATAGTTAAACCGGCGGATTTCCCCCGATCAACGAGGGCTGATCCCGAGAGCGCGAAGAGCAGGAGACGTCGATCGAATGATGCCACGGCTTGTGCAACGGCATCTGCCACGGCCGGATCCTTTGCCGCCAAGTTATAGAGCGCGCCATGAGGTTTGACATGGGTGAGTATCAGATGCTCAGAGGTCAGCACCTCGACCAGGGTTTTCAGTTGGCTCGTCACCAGTGATTCGACCTCATCACCGCGAGTCCGACGATCGAGCCGTCCGAAATCGTTGGTGTCTGGAAACCCTGGATGTGCGCCGATCGCGGCTCCGTGTTGTGCGGCTAGTCGCGCAGTCCGGCGCATGAGATGGAGATGACCGGCATGCCCGCCGCACGCGATATTCACCGATGTGATCAGCGGCATGAGTTGGGTTTCGAGAGTCAGGAACGCGTCGCTCTCGTACTCACCCATGTCGCTGTTCAAATCGATGGTCGTCAAACTATGTCTCGCGGCTTCAAACGATCGAACTCTTTTCGGTCGATAGGCCTGAATTGGACCAGATCGCCCGGCTTCAATAAGAATGGATCTGTGCCGGTCTTGCGATAGATGTCGAGTGGTGTTCTGCCGATCAACCGCCATCCGCCCGGCGTGGCCGTGGGATAAATCCCTGTCTGGCGATCAGCGATGCCGACCGATCCAGCCGGGACTGTCGTGCGTGGAGTCGAACGGCGAGGCATGGCCATCTGTTCTGGGACGAGGCCTAGATAGGGAAATCCAGGGCTGAACCCCAGCATATAGACTCGATAGCGAGTCGATGCGTGTAACGCGCTGACCTGAGCTGGTGTCAAGCCGGCGAAAGCTGCGACTGCTTCCAAGTCGGGTCCCCATTCTCCGCCATACAGGACGGGTATCTCATGGAGTGAGCCATTCGGTTCGGTTACGTTCGGGCTGAGACGGCGCAGTGTTCGTAACTTGTTGGTGAGTACGGAGAAATTCCACTGCAGCGGATCGAAAAAGACCGTGACCGATCGATAAGTGGGCACAACATCCAGAATGCCGTTCCACTCTTGGTCGGCGACGGTCTTTGCAAACGCGATGGCGCGCGCGTTGATCTTCGGATCGATCTGGTCCCCGAATTCGATCGTGATTGCGGAGTCGCCAAGCGGCAAGATGCGGAACATTCTTTTAGATGTGCGGCACGGACGTCTTGCAGGATCGGACAGATGCATGGGTTACCACAATGACGGCATGGGGCTCACGTACCTGCCGTTAACGGGTCTTGACGGTCAGAGGCAGTATCCTACAGAAGGGTGAGGCAAGCGGGAAGAGGTTGGATAAGAGCAGCAATAACCATGTGTAGTGAGGTCAACAGGAAGAAGCTATTGTGGAAGGATGAACGGCAGTTCAGCCACGTCATTCCCTTGGCGGACCTGAAGCAGTACCTGCTGCACGGACTCAGGAACAGCGAATTCCACGAGGCCTTCCTTGGCGCTATGGCCTTCGACCGATTCGCTCAGGTCGCTGATCGGAGATCGAGGAACCCCGTCCTCCAGTAGTCGAAATGTTCGGTTCCAGAAGTTAGTGGCATACGCATCGTTATTGGTCAGACGGATTTGCAGGTGCAAGACGTTTTCAGAATGGTTTCGAGAACGGAGCTCGGCGCTCAGTATCTGGTAGTACTGATCGATGGATGCGGTTTTTAACCGCGCGTCCTGTCCTGCGTGCAAGTGGAGAGTCTTCGGTGTTTTGGGTTGTGAAAGGAGTTTCGGCTCATGGGTTTCAGTTGTGTTCTCCTGCTGGGTCGAAGAACGACTCCCGGATGCCTCAGGAGAATTCTCTTGATGTGGAGTCGATGAAGGAGAGGAGTTGAGCCCGATCGCTGCAATTCCCCCGATGACGAAGAGCAGAATCACAAACGCGACCGATCGGGATATTGATGCGGAGGGAGCATGCTGTGTTGCTTCGGATCGATCGATGCGCGTTTGACTCTCGAGAGAAAGCACTTGCACGAGTCGCTCGACATCGTAGGTCCAACGCTTGTCGCTCAACTCGTGAGCCTGTCGTTGGGCAAGGCCGTCGAGATCATCCGGGAGAAATTCAGCGCTTGGCATTGTCGCGCCGCCGACCAGTACCGGGATAACCCGGATCTTGCGGGTCAGCGCCGATGCAATTTCCACTCGGGTCCAATCCGATGGATCATGAAGACGTGGTTTTCCGGTCTTGTCGGTGACCGTGGTCCAACGTGGTCCTATCACCGCCAACAAGACGTCACAGGACCCCACGGCCTTCCGGAGGGCTTCCGTAAAGTCGGCGCCTGGCTCGATCGTATCAATATCGATAAAAATGGATTCGGACCCGAAACACTCTTTCAGTCGGTCGGCCAAGCGACCGGTCCAGCCGGCACTATCTTCCCGTCGATAACTGATGAAGATGCGGCGCATCGTCACGTCGGCTCCGAAATACGTGCTCTGATCCGGCTACGTGGACGGCGATGTCCTGCACCATACTCCAAATGGGAACTGCAGGCTAGCTGAACGGAGTCAATGATGAGCGGTTGGATGAGGTACCCATCGGTGATAGTTGTAGAGATGGAAAGCGAAAGAACGATTCGGCATTCTGCTCAGCTTGGCGGGAGCATTGGTTGGATTGAAACGTTGTTCGCAATATCGGCAACTGTGAAGGGGGGGCCGGACCTAAAAGCTCGGCACGAGGGGAGCGTCAGCCCCCTCGTTCACTTTCGATCAGAACGGGCCGCGACGGCGTGAGCCGGTGCGAAAAATCCGGTAGGACCATGGTCGACTGTTGGAGTTCATCGACTACCGGGTGGGAACCCATGTCGATCGAACCCTTGAAGAATGCGCCCTCTTCCATTGAAAACGACGGAGCGGAAATATCGCCGAGGAGGACCGCCGGCTTGAGCAGTTGGATCTTGCCGCTGGCGCTCACGTTGCCATGAATCTTTCCTCTGCTCACAATAGTCTCGGCAACAATCGAGCCTCGGACGACCGCATTTTCGCCGATGACCAACATGCCTTTGGCGTGGATTTCTCCTTCAAAGGCACTATCGAGTTGAACGGTGCTGTGAAAATGGACGATGCCTTTAAACGTGACGTCCTTCCCTAACACGGTAAAATTTCCGTTCTCTGATTCCATATCGCCTCGCTGCTTTTTGTCCCACATGAATGATTCCCTTTCGGAGTGGTTTCAAAAAAATAGAGGTCTACCATACAGGAGTCGGAAGAAAGAATCAAAGGCTGATTTTCAGATGCGGCTTGAGTTGGAGAGGAACACTACTTCTTGCTGGAAGGGGGATCCTGAGCTCGCGTCTTTGCCGAACTATTTCCTGCGATGGAATCGACGGCCTTACCGATCGCCGGTCCGATCTTGGGAATTTCTTGTTCGATGTTCTGCGCGGCGCTCCGTAATCCACGTGCAAGATCTTCCGGAGTCACGCCTTTGTGACTATCCGCTTGCTGGGTCGTGGGGGCGGCACACACACTTCCCGCCATAAGAAGGACAATGAGGGCGCTGAACAAACATCCGGTTACACATCGTCTGTACATATGGAAACTATAGCATTCAACGGTTCCTCGATCTCGTGCACGGATGGAGTATTCAGTCGGGATCGCGTATGATCCGACCGTTCTGCAACCGGCACTTCAAGGAGCCAGACACGATGGATATCGATGCCTCATCTCGATGGTTGGTACTCGTGGGATGTATTTGCGCCGGACTCGGCGTGGCAGCCGGCGCATTCGGAGCCCATATGCTCAAGGGTCTGTTGGATCAGCCGATGTTGGCTGTGTATGACACCGCGACCCGCTATCAGATGTATCATGCCTTCGGCATGGTCTTGACTGGGTTTGCGGTGCGTATCGGCCGTGATGCCGGAGCGGCCAAAGCCGGATGGATGTTTTTGGCGGGGATGCTTTTGTTCTCCGGTAGTCTGTACGGAGTGTCGTTGTTGGGAGTGCGCTGGCTCGGAGCGGTGACGCCGGTCGGAGGAGCGCTGTTCATCTTGGGGTGGGCGGTATTGGGATGGCGCGCGTGGCGTTGGGCAGGCTGTTGAAAAAGTCCCCCAGCTTTGTTCTCGCATCGCTCAAGGCCTCAACGTACCAACACGTACGTCTCGGTCTTTCGCTCGCTGCGGCCTCGCTGGACGGCCTTTTTGAATAGCCTGCGGGTATACCGACACAATCTGAGGCTGTAGGAGTTTTCTTGGCCGCTAAGGCTTGCAGGCTGCCAGACGCTTCCCGGTAATCGATCCCCATCCTCCCAGGCTGTTCGCAAATGACCCTTCGATCTTCGTGTTGTCCTTCGTGAACAGTAAACTGTCTTCCTGGATGTGCCCGTTGTACTCCCATCGCAAGTAAATGCTGTCGCCAAGAATCATTATTTCCGACGGTGCGGGAACATTGGCCGGCACCTGTCCCTCAGGAGGAAAGACCAGGGTGTTTTTCTGTTCGTCATGGTGCTGGTGGTTATGAATGGTCCATTGCCAGGTCCCGCATAGACGAGCCCGGCCTTTCGCCTGCCTGGTACGTTCTTTCCAACCGTGGATCTCCCACCAAGTCGCGGTGGCTCGCTGACTGGCTTCAAATACCGTACGCTCGGCCGCCAACAGAAGTTCAGTGTTGTGCTGGTTGGAGGTTGTTTGAGAGGTTCGGAGGGTCTGTTCCTCCTGAGTGAGGCGGAGCAAGTCTGAAAGCGATGCGCTTCGGCTGCGGCCCAGCAACCACTCTTGCCGTGCCGCAGAAAGTGAGAGCACGGCAGAAGATGGTCCTGCATCATGACGAATGGAATCGGCAAACTGCCATGCAGCCAGGGCTGCCATCAGTTCATGGACGGACTGGGATAATTCCGCCAACCCCAGGTCTTTGACCATTTTACCGGGAAGTTTCTTGGCTCCCAATGCCGCCGCGGCATCTTTGAGCCCGAGCGCGGGTCCGACCTCAGTTGTGAACAGTTGCAGGGCTCTCGCGTCTGAGTCGATGGGAGTCAGTTGGTCGGCCCGTTGACTCACCACGTCGGCCAGCAAGGTCGGAGACACTTTTCCCTCTGCTACGACAAGAGACGGGGTCAACATCCAGAACATCACGATCAGGAGAAAGCCGGCCGTGGTGCGGCGATGCAAGTAACGAGCTTGGTTTCGGGCGAGAGTCCGTGTGACTGCGACCGGTGAGCGAGGCTGAGAGCGCACTGGGGATCGACTTTGGATCATGTTCCTTGGAAGCAAGTCTTCAGGAAGCTTGCGGTTCGCTCCCAGGCGAGGGCCGAACTGTCGGGATCGTAGACAGGCGGTTTCATATCATTACAGAAAGCATGGGACGCCGTTGGGTAGAGATGAATCTCGACTCGCTTGGCATATTCGGCGGAGGCGCTGCGCAATTGCTCGACGTCGTCTTGAGTGGCCCAAGTATCCATCCCTGCTTGGTGATACAGCACCGGTGAAAAGAGATCTTTCATCAGCTCCTTGGGAGTGACTGCCTTGCCGTAGTAAGAGACGGCTGCGCGCAATCGTTTCCGATGGCAGGCGAAACGGAGCGCATAGGACCCTCCCATTCCATAGCCCACAACGCCATGGATGTTTCTCTTCACGACCTGGCGTGTATTGAGGTATTCGCAGCAGGAATTGATATCCGTCATGATATGCGCGTCGTTCTGACGTTCCAGCAGAGCGGCCGCTACATCATCGTTGGCGGTCACCATGCCTCCCAACCGGCCGTAGAGATTCGGAATGATCACGGTATAGCCTTCACAGGCCATACGGGCGCCGAGATCCTTCATTTGTCCGGTTAATCCCCACCGATCGTGCAGCAGGACGACCCCTGGATAGGTCCCCGCTTGTTGCGGCCAGAAGAGGAGGCAATCGACTTGGTGTTCCTTCGGCACCTTGCTCTTGAAGTAGGGGTCCACCATCTGATCGGTATGGGTGGGGATCGGCACACCGCTTGGGAAACGGGCTGTTCCCGTCCCGATCTGCGCGAGTGTGAACGGTGTCGTTTGTATCGTGGGCATGGCGGAGATGTTCTATCGAAGAGGCTTTGAGCGTAGCATGACTTTCCATTACTATATGGAGCCGCTTGCGGGAATGTCAAATGAGGTCCGCGAGGCGACGAATAAGGAACCTCACGTTTGCGGACGGGCGCGAGTGGTGAGCGCCCAGTGTCTTGGCGAGGCGGCTGTGTCTTGCGGGAACGAAGCTGGTGGACTTTTCAAGATCCGGAGTTTGAGGTGTCATGAACAAAGATTGTATCGGTGTGGGATTGATC
The DNA here is from genome assembly GCA_019636835.1 of Nitrospira sp. GTDB lineage: Bacteria > Nitrospirota > Nitrospiria > Nitrospirales > Nitrospiraceae > Nitrospira_D. The sequence goes on along the minus strand of JAHBWU010000008.1, from coordinate 59,299 downwards.
GGCGTGGGTCGGCATGGGATGCGCTACGCCCAACATCTCGTTCAGGACCTTCCAACGGCCTCCCTCAGGGCCGTGTGTCGACGACATCCTGAACAGGGATTTCAAGTACCGGGTGCCGAGTCGGTCAGGGTTTATGGCGACGCCCGATCCCTCATCGCTGATCCGACGGTCGATGTGGTCGTCGTGGTCACTCCTCCCATTTACTCTTCCGAAATCTGTGGATTGGCAGTCCAAGCTCGTAAACCTCTGTTGATCGAGAAGCCATTGGCGACTACGGCAACTGACGCCCGCATGATCGTGGCTCAGGCTTGCGAAGCAGGGGTTCCCTTGATGACGGCGCAAACCCTCAGGTTCGATCAGACGATTCAGCACATGAAGACGCTCCAAGCTTGGATCGGGCGTTCCCAACAACTGGACTTAGTGTTCCATATCGAAATACGAAAAACAGCTCCTGACCATGCTGCTGGTTATGGGCAGCGGGGCGCGTTGCTGGAAATCGGTGTGCACATGCTCGACCTGGTTCGATACTTAACTGGGGAAGAAGTACGGGATGTGCGGTGCACGATGGACCAGCACCCCACGAGTGCGCCGGAACTGAGGGCCTCGGTTCATCTCACCACGATGGGAGGTACGACCTGTCAGATAGAAATCGCCCGCGTCCTGGATTCACGTGCCGGTCGAGCGATATGGATCGGTTCACAGGGGCGGGTGGAAGCCGACTGGATGCAGCGTCGAATTCGGTGCGTGGATGAGACCGGTGTTGAGACAATGAATGCCGATCCGCCTCCGTCCCAGACCGTCCTCCACACCCTTACGGCATTTTTGCAGGCGGTGAAAAACAATTCTCCCATGCCCATCACGGGAGAGGATGGGTATCGCGCCGTGGAAATCGCCGAAGCCTGTTACCGGTCGGCGCAAGCAGGAGGTAAGGCGGTCACTCTCCCTCTTGAAGGCTGAGAAAGAGGGTAAGCTGAGAGAAGATTCCATCTTTTTATGCGCCTTCAGCCTCAACCGTAGCCTTCTCAGCAAGCCATCTAGCAAAACCCACAGTCTGTTCAAAACGGTCGTCCAGCAAGGCCGCAGCAAGCGAAAAGGCGAGGAGGTACATATCAAGCTTCGCTTGAGCCGCTCGCTTCGATCACATGCGAGCGGATAAGTACTTTGCCGAAGCCTGGCATACGTTGAGCCTTTGAGCGATGCGAGAACGCTGCTGGAGGCCTTTTTCAACAGACTGCTACGGTTCCGCTACGATGTGCGTATCCGTCTCTTCGACGCCGTCGATCGCATGGATCTTCGTGATGACGACATCGGAGAGCGCTCGTTCGTCCTGGACGCTGATGAAAACAAAAATATCCGGACGGCCGAAGCAGGAATGAGCCTGTTCCACACCGGGTATGCGTTTCAGCGCGCCGACCACGTCTTTGGTTTTTCCCGTTTTCACTTTGATGAGAATGTAGGCTCTTGTTGCCACGTGTCCCTCCTTGTAGGTTTCGTCGTTCGTGAAGCGTGAAGCGTAAGATGTCGCACCGTCATGTCTTTGTCGCTGTTGCGAGATACGAGATGCGCTTCACGAGATACATAATTCACCGTCCCGCCGCTCCCGGCATCCCTTTTCGATGGTGGGCATACGCCTCTTCAAAGTTTTGCCCTCGTGCGGCAAGCGCAGACCGGCCTTCTCGTACGAGCTGCATGAATCGCTTGAAATCATCGACCGACAGGTTGAATTGTCCGAAGCCGGTTGCCAGCCGCGTCAACTCTTCTGCGGGGGTGTCCTGGTCCGCATCCGCGAGCGCTTCCAATATTTCCGTGGTCCATCCGCTTGCGTGAAATCGCTCAAGAATGGGCGCGGCTTCCTCGCCATATTTGCCGGCAACGGCACGGCGCGCAAAGTCCTGTACGGAGTGGTCCATACTCTTGGCGAAGACGGATTGGAACTGGATCACGGACTGGATGACGCGATCGGCTTCCCGGCTGCCTTCCGGTGGAAGGACCTGTGCTTGCTCGAGTGTCGCGAGAACCGCCATGGCCGACCCGACATGTGGAGAGGAACTCTTCGGCCGCTGCATGGGGATGGGAGAGATCTGGCCCGAGGTGAGTAATGAAGAACCGTATCCCAAGGGGGAACACAGTAAGATAGAGAGGCTGATGGCGAAAGCCCGGCAAGCCTGCCGGGTAGGTCGCAACCGACTCGAAGGGGTTATTCCCTCTAGGGTACACCGGAGACGCATGGGCGGGATTATATCGAGTTAGGAAAAGTGCGGCTAGCGAAGAAAGTCCAGCCGGTCGCGCTATTGCAACCCCTTTAGAGACTTCCTATAATCGCCGGGTTTGGCCGCGGTCCAGAAATAGTGAGGCAGTATTTTCATGCTCGCCAAGGTTACGAGCGCGGCACTCATCGGTCTCGATGCGCATCTTGTGGATGTCGAGGTCGATATCTCCGGCGGCCTTCCGCAATTCTCGGTCGTCGGCTTGCCCGACGCGATCGTCAAGGAAAGTCGTGACCGAGTGCGCTCCGCGCTGAAGAACACGGGGTTTCACTTTCCCGCCAAACGAATTACCGTCAATCTCGCGCCCGCCGGAGTCAAAAAAGAGGGATCGGGACTCGATCTGGCTATTGCCGTGGGAATCCTCGTTGCAGAAGAAGTCATCCCGCAGTCGAGGTTGGAGAATCGTGTGCTGGTCGGAGAATTATCGTTGGACGGCCGCGTGAGACCGATCATGGGCGCGCTCTCTTTTGCGCTCACGTGCCGGGCGGGATACGATCTCTTGCTGCCGGCGGACAATGGTGGTGAAGCTGCGTTGGTGGAGGGCGTCAGCGCCTACCCGCTCCATACCCTCCCGGAAGCCGTGGAGTTTCTGAAGGGAACTCAAACCATTGCGCCGAGCCGGTCCAACCACGACCTGTTGAGAACAACCAGATCGACGGATGATGAAGACTATACCGACGTTCGTGGGCAGGACCATGCCAAGCGGGCCTTGGAAGTGGCCGCGTCCGGTGGACACAATGTGCTGATGGTCGGTCCGCCTGGTTCCGGCAAGACGATGTTGGCGCGCCGATTGCCCTCGATTCTTCCGCTGCTGGAATCAGAAGAAGCCATTGAAACGACGCGTATTCACAGTGTCGCCGGGCAACTCGCTCCGGACAGGCCCTTGCTCACAGTACGGCCCTTCCGCGCTCCTCATCACAGCATCTCCGATGCCGGTCTGGTCGGAGGAGGCACCATTCCCAAGCCTGGAGAAGTTTCGCTTGCGCATAACGGCGTGCTGTTTCTGGACGAGTCTCCCGAGTTCAAACGGGGGGTGCTGGAGGGATTGCGGCAACCGCTGGAGGATGGGCACGTCGTCCTGACCAGAGCGAGCGGAACCCTGAGATATCCCGCCAGATTCATGTTGATTGCCGCAATGAATCCTTGTCCTTGTGGCTATTATGGGGATCGAACCAGACCCTGTATTTGCACCGGCCCGCAGATTCGCCGGTATCGCGCGAAACTCTCCGGGCCGATGCTGGATCGGCTGGATATCCATCTGGATGTGCCTCCTGTTCCGGTCCGAGAGCTTCGTACCGAACTCCCGGCTCCAGAGGGATCGGCGACGATCCGATCGCGTGTCGTCGCGGCTCGGGAACGCCAGCGACGGCGCTACCGAAACGACGGCATTTATACGAATGCGCAGTTGAAGCCGCGAATGATAAAACGGTATTGTGGGCTCGATCAGCCGGCTCAAGAGCTGCTCGAACACGCGATGGCCAGGCTACGACTCTCGGCGCGGGCGCATGGACGTATTTTACGTGTCGCGCGCACCATCGCCGATTTGGCCGACTGTGAGAAGGTTGAGACCGTGCACATCGCGGAAGCCATTCAATACCGTTCGTTTGACCGCAACCCCGACATGTGAGGCTTCGGTGGCGTCGATGAAAGTATTTCTGTGGTGGTTTGTCATAGGATCGACGATGGCGCTGGCCGTCATCATGGTGCAAGGCGGCCTCAGGGAAGTCATGCAGGCCCGAGGGTCGGGGTCAGTGTGGGAACTGAAACTGGTCGAGCTGCTGACCACGATCATGGGCGGCGGGTTGCTGGGCGGCTGCATCGCGTTGATCCTCGATCGAATCAAAAAGTCCTAAAGGCTGGTTTGAGTCCTGCCTTGGCTTGTCCATCCATTCATCGGTTGTCGCGCCGATCACGCCAACTTAAACGTCCGTCCTACGGGGCTCGTCCATTTAAATCGGCGCCATGGGACCAGAGGGGTGACAGTCAATGAAGAATCGAGCGCACATTCGTCAGTGAGTGACCCCGGATGTCACGGTCATCCGATACGATAGCTGTCACAGGTGAGACCCGGAGAGGAGGCGACATGACATTGCTCAGACTACTGGCGACGCTGTTCTTTCTATCGGCCACAACGAGCCATGCCGACATGGGCTTCGACGAGCGTTATGAACGGGACTACAATATCTTCAATCCCGTGAATAAGTACCAGTCGGATAATCCGCTCAATCCGGTCAACACATACGACCCGGACAGCGCGTTCAACCCTATAAACCGCTACGATCCCGGCAATCCGACAAACCCGATCAACCAATACAGCTCAAACAATCCGTTCAACCCGGTGAATCGCTATCATCCGGACAATCCATTGAACCCGGTGAACAAGTTCAACCCCGCCGTGCCGTTCGCGCCGTTGGACGGGAAAAGAAGATGATGACGAAGCTGTTAGGGAAGAACTGTCAATCCGAGGAGACGAAAGTCTTCATCGAATGTGGAGCAGGGAACATGATTGAGCAACGTGGTGACCATGACAAACGAGAGGGCATCGCAGAAGGACAGACGATGATCGCGAGCGGACGATCGAAAAATCTGTTCCGCTTCCTCCCGCACGCGCTCGCCGTAGGCGACGATGTGAAGTGCAGGTTTTACATCGGTAAGAAAGGCAAGGGCCGCTCGATAATTCAGCCGGTACCGGAGCAACGTCATCGTTTCGCTGATGATATCCCACGTCGTACAAAACGTTATGCCGACAGAGGCGGCCTCCGTAGCGAGGGCGTGCGCTCGCGCATGGTTACGATCCCTGGGATCAAGGCAGGCATAGAAGAATGAGGTGTCGCAGAAGACCCAGCGGGGGAAGGGCCATCAGCGGATCGCGCCACGTGGACCGTACAGATGATCTTTCACGTGGGAAGAAACCGAGCGCTTTCGGCCGTGCGGCTTCGGCAGGTGCTTCATCAGTCGCAGCAGCGTCTTCGCGGCCGTTCCCGGCTCAGGTTCGGGCTGTACGGTGTGGAGTTCGGCGACCACCTCGTTGTGAACTGTAATCTCCACAGTTGCGCCTGCGTCTCGCCTGACCTGGCACACCAGCGCCGGCAACCGCTTGCGCGCTTCACTGATCGAGAGTTTCATGGCGTTCTCCAGTCGGGATAGGAAATTGTACAACCTTGTACAGATGATGTCACAAACTCAGTGTGTCGAACCTCTGGAGATAACCGGCGAGTCTCCGCGAATCGCTTGAATGATATTCGCAAATATGTGAACATAACGATCAAGAGAAAGAGGAGACATTGCCGAAAACGCGGGTCGTTTTCTATCAGGAACAAGATGGTCATGTGCCGGTATTGGAATGGCTGGACACGTTGCCCGCAAAGATCCAGGACAAATGCGTCGTGAAGATTGAACGGCTGCGAGAACGTGGTCATGAGCTGCGTCGGCCTGAAGCGGATCTCCTGCGAAACGGCATCTATGAATTGCGGATTGGGCGGGAGGGAATGAACTATCGGATCTTGTATTTCTTTCATGGCCGAATGGCCGCCGTCCTAGCCCATGGTCTCGTCAAGGAGCGTGAGGTTCCGGCAAAAGATATCCACGTGGCACTGGAGAGAAAGCGGTTCTTTGAGCAAGATCCTCAGGCGCATACCTATCGGGAGGAATGAATATGACAAAACGAAAACGGACGACTACGTCGGATGCCGTCCAGATTCTCTATCGCCGGTATTATGAGGGGCGACCGGACCGTGTGCGAGGGTTGGAGGAGGCGCGGGCGAACGACAGTGTGGGACGGAAGCTCACCGCATTACGGCTTCGAGCAGGATTCACGCAACGGCAATTGGCCGACTTGGTCGGCACGACGGCCTCGGCCATCTGTCGGCTGGAAGATGCGGAATATGAAGGACACTCCCTGGCCATGCTGAATAGGATCGCATCCGCCTTGAAGCAGAGGGTGGAAATCCGGTTTATTCCGGTCCCCCAAGGGAAGGCGCTGAAATCGGCCTGATGCCTGACGAGTGCTAAAGGCGTCGTGTTTGCAAATCCGTAGCCGCTGCGGCCGGCTGAGCGTTGATCCGTTCGATCTCGACTCGACCGGCGACAGAATAGATGGGGAATACATACTTATGAGGTTGGAAGGCGATGCCGAAACATGACGCACAACTGACAGACTTCGACTGGCGACTGACGAGTTTCGAAGGCGCGCGCCGTGAACAACTACGGCGCTCACCACTGCACAGATCCTTGACGACTCCCGCAGCACTCTTTGCTTGATGTGCTGCAAATACGTTCATTCCTCTTTCCTATACGAACGAGCGGTTGTATGATCCCGGTACGCCCACGTGAATCTTCGTTGGATTCCCAATCCTACTTCATGATCTGGAAATGACAGACTATCTTGCCCATGTGCGCCGGAACGACGACGGGTCGTGTGGGATTCACGATCTTGAAGACTATCTGGGCACGGTGGGAGGAGGGGGATGAGTGAGTTCGTGTGACGCAAATTGAAACTATGTCATATATGACATATAGTAACCGGCGGAGCGAACCAGCCAGGTGAGCGGGTCCGCGGCAGATAAGCCTCTTGTTTGGCTGAAGGGCGAGGTCAAGACGCCGCCCTTTTCCCAAGAGGCGAGGATCGAAGCCGGTTGTTTGCTGAGACGCTTGCAACGCGGGGAATCGTTGGGGCTTCCTCACTCCCGACCGATGCCGGACGTCGGGATGCGCTGCCATGAACTGCGGATCAACGACGTGGCCGGCACCTTCCGGATCCTGTACCGGACCGATCCCGATGCCGTCGTCATTTTGGATGTGTTCAGCAAGAAGACAAAACAGACGCCCCGGTCGGTGCGTGAGACCTGCAAGCGCCGCGTGCGGGAGTATGACCGTCTGACCGGAGACAAGGAGGAGCGATGAAGAAAAGCAAACGAGCAAAGCTCACAGCGTCCGGATGGGCCGTCGGATCGGTGCAGGACTTCCTCGGCCTGTCGGACGCCGATGCCGCGCTCATCGAGCTGAAGCTCTCATTAAGTCGAAGTCTGCGTGACCGCCGCCAACGACGTGGCCTGTCTCAGGTCGAGCTGGCGAAACGTTTGCGGTCTAGCCAGTCCCGCGTGGCCAAGATGGAGGCAGGCGATCCATCCGTTTCGATGGATTTGCTGGTCAGTTCGTTGCTTGTCCTCGGGGCCAGTGCCGACGAGCTTGCCAAGGCGATCCGGAGCGGCGTCGGCCGTCACGCCGCCGCGTAAGAGCGGCGGATTCAGCGTGAACGCGCAAGTGAGACGACCCTGAAAGATGGAACGGGTTGTAGAGCTGAAGACGTATCTTGCTCATGTGCGCCGGGACGACGACGGATGGTGTGCGATCCACCATCTTGAAGACTATTTGTGCGCGGTGGGGGATCATGCGAGGGATGAATCATTGCCCGATTAGCGCTCAAGAGCGCGTGGGATTGACGGTTGACGCTTAGCAGGTCCCCCATTGGGCGTGATTTCTTAAAGGGAAAGGGGTAAGCTTCCCGCCAATTTATCCGGGAGTTCTGTTGTAAGCATTCCTTCCAAATCAATCGGAGAAAGTGCATGCCGAAATCGAAGAGGGAATCGGAGAAGCAGAAGAACGGCGATTCAGCAGGGCTTGAGACAAAACTTTGGGCTGCGGCCGATGCGCTGCGCAATAATATGGACGCGGCAGAATACAAGCATGTCGTGCTCGGCCTGATCTTCCTCAAGTACATCTCGGATGCGTTCGAAGCGAAACACGCAGAGCTTGAGGCGCAAAGGAAGCAGGGTGCTGATCCTGAAGATCCAGACGAATACAAGGCTGCGAGCATTTTCTGGGTACCCAAAGAAGCGCGATGGTCACATCTCAAGGCGAATGCTCCGCAACCGACTATCGGCACGATCGTCGATGATGCGATGAGCGCCATCGAGCGCGATAACCCATCGCTCAAGGGAGTCCTACCAAAAGACTATGCCCGGCCAGGCCTCGACAAGCAGCGGCTTGGCCAGCTCATCAATTTGGTGAGCGATATCGGCCTCGGCAGCCCGGCAGATCGAGCCAAAGATATTCTCGGGCGGGTTTACGAATACTTTCTTGCGCAATTCGCCAGCGCCGAAGGCAAGAAAGGTGGACAATTCTATACTCCATCAAGAGTGGTGCGTGTACTGGTCGAAATGCTCGCTCCATACAAGGGTCGTGTCTATGACCCCTGCTGCGGGTCGGGTGGCATGTTCGTCAGCAGCGAGAAGTTTATCGAGGCGCACAGCGGCACGCTTGGTGACATCTCCATCTATGGCCAAGAATCGAACTACACGACCTGGCGGCTGGCCAAGATGAACCTCGCCATCCGCGGCATCGACGCGCAGATCGCGCACGGCGATACCTTCCACAACGACAAGCACCCAGACCTCAAGGCCGATTACGTGCTGGCCAATCCATCCTTCAACGACAGCGACTGGCGCGGTGAACTACTTAAGGACGACAAGCGCTGGGTCTACGGCACACCGCCCGCCGGCAATGCTAATTACGCCTGGGTGCAGCACTTCATCCATCACCTGGCTCCGGCCGGGATTGCCGGTTTTGTGCTCGCCAACGGCTCGATGTCGTCGAACCAATCGGGTGAAGGCGAGATCCGCAAGGCCATCATCGAAGCCGACCTCGTAGACTGCATGGTGGCGCTGCCGAGCCAATTGTTTTACTCGACACAGATTCCGGTGTGCCTGTGGTTCATCGCGCGAAACAAGAAAAACGGCCGCTTCCGCGACCGGCGCGGCGAGACACTCTTCATCGACGCGCGCAAGCTCGGCACGATGGTCGACCGCGTGCACCGGGAGCTAACTGACGCCGACATCGCAAAGATCGCGGGCACTTATCATGCGTGGCGAGGTGATAAGTCGGCCGGAAACTATGCCGATGTAGCGGGGTTCTGTAAAGCGGCGAAGATCGAGGATATCCGCAAGCATGGCCACGTGCTTACAACCGGCCGCTATGTCGGCGCCGAGGCCGCCGAGGACGACGGCGAGCCGTTCGACGAGAAGATGAAGCGCCTCACCGCGACATTGCGCGAGCAGCAGACCGAGGCCTCGAAGCTGGATGAAGCAATCGTCGCCAACCTGAAGGAGCTTGGGTATGGCGGGTGAGTGGCGTACCTCAACATGGGGCGACGAGATCGTGCTCGAATATGGCAAGGCACTGCGCGGGCATGACACAGCCAAAGGTCAATACCGCGTGTATGGCTCGAATGGACCGATCGGGTGGACGCCAGAGCCGCTCACTCAAGGACCGGGTGTAATCCTCGGTCGCAAGGGCGCGTATCGCGGAGTGCAGTTCTCGCGCGACCCATTCTTTGTCATCGACACGGCGTACTACGTCGTCCCGAAGTCCGAGCTAGACATGCGATGGCTCTACTACGCGATCAAACACTACAATCTCGGAGAAGTCGACGACGGTTCTCCAATTCCCTCGACTACTCGGGCGGCAGTCTATGTGCGCGACCTTGACGTTCCGATACCGGACGAACAGCGCGCCATTGCCCACATCCTCGGCACGCTGGATGACAAGATTGAGCTGAACCAGCGGATGAACGAGACGCTGGTAGCAATGGCTCGCGCGCTCTTCAAATCGTGGTTCGTGGACTTCGACCCCGTCCGCGCCAAGGCCGCAGGCCGCGACCCCGGCCTCCCTCAGCCCCTCGCTGACCTTTTCCCGGATTCCTTCGAGGACTCCGATCTCGGCGAGATCCCGAAGGGATGGCGAGTTGTGAATTGGGGAGAATTGGTAACTTTGGAGTATGGAAAAAGCCTCAGACAATATGAGGGAAGCCATATGGCTTATCCGGTTTATGGCACAAACGGGCTGATCGGAAGCCACAGCGAGCCTCTCTGCGATCATGCCGGAATTATCGTTGGACGAAAGGGAGCGTATCGCGGCGTTCACTTTTGCAGCACCCCATTTTTTGTGATCGACACAGCCTTTTACGTTGAGCCCAAGGAACCGATCGAACTGCGCTGGGCTTACTACGAGTTGCTCCGCCAAGATATCAACAGCATGGACAGTGGCTCAGCTATTCCTTCGACGAGTCGCGAGGATTTCTACAGCCTTCCAGTATTGGCTCCGCATATTGAAATCCAGCAGGCCTTCACGCGGCTCTTGAGGCCAGTCTGGGCGCGACAGAAACAAGGTGACGGAGAATGTCGCACACTTGTTACTCTACGCGACACGCTGCTGCCCAAACTCATCTCGGGCGAGCTGCGAGTGAAAGACACGGAGAAATTCATGGAGAGGGTGGTCTGATGGTTGGTGACGGCAAGCGCCGTCGCCGGTCCATTCGGCTGAAGGGCTACGATTATGCACAAGCCGGCGCCTACTTCGTGACGATTTGCACTCGAGATCGAGCCTGTCTGTTCGGCGATGTCGTCGATGGACAGATGCGGTTAAACGAATGTGGACGGGTGGTGGCGGATTCGTGGTTGTGGTTGTCTGACCGATATTCTCACGTTGATCTTGATGGCTGGGTGGTGATGCCGAACCATTTGCACGGAATCATCATTCTTACAGGGCCGGATGGTAGGGGCGGTTCGCGAACCGCCCCTACAGAGAACCGTAAACCCATCGGGCGATTGATCGGAGCATTCAAAACCGTGTCCACCAAACGTCTCAATACGATCCGCAACACCCCTGGTGTTCCGGTTTGGCAACGCAACTACTACGAGCATATCGTTCGCAGTGAGGAGTCTATGCACCAGATTCGCCGATACATCGTCGACAATCCTACCCGTTGGGAGGAAGATCGCGAGAACCCAAATGTGGTAGGGGCGGTTCGCAAACCGCCCCTACACGAACCCGAGGGCCCATGGCCGGCTTGACAGAATCCGTCGTCGAAGACGCCGCTCTGGCCTGGCTTGAAGCGCTGGGTTATCACATGTTGAGGCTTGTAGAAACTAGCGAATAGCCGACAGGGATTTTAGCGTTCAGTCGCCCAAAAGACTTGCATTCAGCCCTGCGCAGGACTGTTGCTTTTGTTCGGTAGTTGTCATTAATTACCGAAACTATGTAACATGGTGCATGGTGAGATCCATGGAAGATCGTCTGAGGAAGGCGCTGCGCAAGGTGGGCGCCGCGCGCACGCGCGAGCTGGAGCAGGCCGGGATCACACGCATGCAGATTGCGCGGCTGATTTCGGCGGAAAAGCTGCAACGGATCGGGCGTGGGCTGTATGCGCCGGCGGACTATCAAGGGACCGAACACAGCGCACTCGTTACCGTGGCAAAGCGGGCGCCGAACGCCGTGTTCTGCCTGCTGACTGCGCTGCGCTTCCACGAGATTACGACGCAATCGCCTTTCGAGGTGTGGATCGCCATCGCGAACAAGGACCATCCACCCCGCCTCGACTATCCGCCGCTGCGGACCGTGCACTTTTCCGAAGCCTCGCTGCGGTACGGTGTGGAAGTGAGAAAAGTGGAAGGTGTGGCGCTGCGGATTACCAGCCCGGCGAAGACGGTGGCGGATTGTTTCAAATTCCGGAACAAGGTCGGGCTCGACGTCGCGCTCGATGCTCTCAGGGACGTGTTGCGCGAACGAAAGGCGACGGCCGACGAGCTGTGGCGCTGCGCGAAGGTGAACCGGGTTTCCAATGTGATGCGCCCGTACCTGGAGGCGACCGTGTGAAGGCAGACCTTGCCGCCTCCATCCATGCGCGGCTCTCCGCCCACGCGAAGGCGCGCGGCGAGATCTTCCAGAAGGTGCTCACCCGCTATGGCGTGGAGCGTTTTCTCTACCGGCTTTCCCGCACCTCTGCACGCGACAGGCTGTGGCTCAAAGGCGCGCTGCTCTTCGACTTGTGGTTCGACGTGCCGCATCGATCGACGCACGATGCGGATTTCCTTGGGTTGGGTCAGGCGGATCAAGCCGCGCTGGAATCCACGATCCGCGACGCCTGCGCGATCAAGGCGTCAGACGGCATGATCTATGAGCCGGCTTCGATGCGGGTCCGCGAGATCCGGGAAGATGCGCGCTACGCAGGATTGCGGGTCACGCTGACGGGCAGGTTGAAGAATGCCCGCTGTCCGGTGCAGCTCGACGTTGGCTATGGCGACGCGGTTACACCAGGGCCGGAAGAAGCACCGTATCCGACGCTGCTCGATGATCTCCCCGCACCGCGATTGAGGGTGTATCCGCGCGAGACAGTGATTGCGGAAAAGCTTGAGGCGATTGCAACCCTCGGCATAGCCAACAGCCGGATGAAAGATTATTTTGATCTGCTGGCGCTTGCGCGCGAAGGTGCCACCGACCCGCGCGTTCTGTCCGAGGCGATTCGCGCAACGTTCGAAAGGCGCCGCACGCCGTTACCGGCGAGCATGTTGTTGGGGCTGGAGGATCAGTTCGCCCGTGACAAGGTCAAGCAGGCTCAGTGGAACGCTTTTCTCGCTAAGAACCGCCTGGAAGGGCCGCCCCTGGAAGTCGTGGTGCGCGAAGTGCGCGTGTTTCTCCAGGTGCCGCTCAGCCAGGCATCGAAGCGACCGGAGATGCGATGACTGCATTCACCGAGTCCGTCGTCGAAGATGCAGCCCTCAGCTGGTTCGAAGCGCTGGGCTACCGGGTGCTGCACGGGCCAGACATCGCGTTTGGTGAAGTCCGAGCTGAGCGCAGCGACCCGAACTACCGCGACGTGGTGTTGGAGCGGCGCCTGCGCCAGGCGCTTGTGCGACTGAATCCTGACCTGCCGTCCGAGGCGCTGGAAGATGCCTATCGCAAGCTCACGCGCGTGGATGCGCCCTCACTACTGGAAGGTAACCGAGCAGTGCATCGACTGTTGGTCGATGGGATCACTGTTGAGTATCGCCGCAAGGACGGCTCGATTGCCGGGGCGCAAGCGCGGGTCATCGACTTCGATAAGCCAGACAACAACGACTGGCTCGCGGTCAATCAATTCACGGTGTCGGAAGGACAGCACACCCGCCGACCTGACGTTTTACTTTTCGTGAACGGGCTGCCTCTCGCAGTCATTGAGCTGAAGAATCCCGCAGATGAGGATGCCACGATTTGGAGTGCCTATCAGCAGCTTCAAACCTACCAGGCACAGATTCCCTCTTTCTTCTCGACCAATGTGGCACTGATCATTTCTGACGGTGTGCAGGCTCGCATTGGGACTCTTGGAGCTGGGAAGGAATGGTTTAAACCCTGGCGAACGATTACTGGTCTTCAGGACGCGGCGGCCACTCTTTCTGAGCTGCAGGTTGTCCTAGAAGGAGTCTTTGAAAAGCGACGGTTCCTCGACCTGGTGCGGCATTTCGTTGTGTTCGAAGACGAGGGCCAGGGAAAGCTCACTAAGAAGATGGCGGGCTACCATCAGTTCCATGCGGTGAATGTGGCTGTCGAGGAAACCTTGCGGGCTGCTCGTCATGAGACAGAGCATCGAGCCGCCGATCTCTTGGGACAATACAAGGCTGGGCATCAGTCTGGTGGTGAACCAGGCGATCGACGGGTGGGCGTGGTGTGGCATACGCAGGGATCGGGGAAGAGCCTGACGATCGCCTTCTATGCGGGGCGAGTCATCCTGCATCCGACGATGGCCAACCCCACCATCGTGGTGCTCACTGATCGCAACGATCTCGATGATCAACTCTTCGGCACCTTCGCGCGATGCCGTGATCTGCTCCGGCAGGACCCAGTTCAGGCGACCGACCGGGCTGACTTGCGCGCAAAGCTGAATGTGGCTTCTGGAGGCGTGGTGTTTACCACCATTCAGAAGTTCTTTCCTGAAGAGAAAGGCGACCGACATCCAGTGCTGTCTGATCGCCGCAACATCGTCGTCATCGCGGACGAAGCCCATCGGAGCCAGTATGATTTTATCGACGGCTTTGCTCGGCACATGCGCGATGCGCTACCGAATGCGTCGTTCATCGGTTTCACCGGAACACCGATCGAGAAGACCGATGCTAATACGCGAGCGGTCTTTGGCGACTACATCAGTATCTACGACATCCAGCGGGCAGTCATCGATAGGGCGACAGTTCCCATCTACTACGAGAGCCGGCTGGCGAAGCTCGAACTGAAAGCGTCCGAGCGGCCAAGGATTGATCCCAAGTTTGAAGAGGCGACTGAGGGGGAAGAGGTCGAGCGTAAGGAGAAGCTCAAGACCAAGTGGGCACAGCTGGAAGCCGTGGTGGGGTCGGAGAATCGGATCAAGTTGATCGCGCGAGACCTCGTCGATCACTTCGAAGATCGCCTTGCGGCAATGGATGGCAAGGCGATGGTGGTCTGCATGAGCCGACGGATCTGCGTCGAGCTGTATCGAGAGATTGCTGCCCTACGCCCACAATGGCATGCCGATGCGGATGATCAGGGATCGATGAAAGTAATCATGACCGGCTCGGCTTCAGATCCGATTGAGTGGCAGAGCCACATCCGGAATAAGAAACGCCGGGAAGACATGGCGCTACGGTTCCGTGCTCCCAAGGACCCCTTTCGACTCGTCATTGTTCGGGATATGTGGCTGACGGGGTTTGACGCGCCGAGTCTCCATACGATGTACATCGATAAACCGATGCGCGGGCATGGGCTGATGCAGACGATTGCTCGTGTGAACCGCGTTTTCAAAGATAAGCCCGGTGGGTTGGTCGTGGACTACCTCGGCCTTGCCGACGAACTGAAACAGGCTCTTGCGACCTACACCGAAAGCGGTGGGACGGGTAAGACGGCAATTGACCAGACGGAGGCCGTCGCGGTGATGCTGGAGAAGTATGAAATCTGCCGAGGCCTCTTTCATGGCTTCAATTGGTCTCGATGGACGACTGGGAAACCTCAGGAACGTCTCTCTGTGTTGCCGGCAGCACAAGAACATATTTTGAAACAGCAAGATGGAAAGGCTCGGCTTCTCCGGGCAGTTACAGAGCTTTCCCAAGCCTTCGCGCTGGCCGTGCCGCACGAGGAGACCTTCCGGATTCGAGATGATGTGGGATTCTTTCAGGCCGTCCGCGCCGTGCTGGCCAAGAGTATGCCAGGCGAACGGAAGACCGACGAAGAACTCGACCAAGCCATCCGCCAGATCATCTCCAAAGCTGTGGTGTCCGATGAGATCGTGGACATCTTCGCCGCTGCTGGGCTGAAGAAGCCGGATCTCTCGATCCTCTCCGATGAGTTTCTCGCCGAAGTGCGAGGAATGCCGCAGAAGAATTTGGCTGTCGAACTATTGAGAAAGCTGCTGACCGGGGAGATCAAAGTTCGATCTCGGAAAAACGTCGTGCAGGCGAAGTCCTTTGCTGAGCTGTTGGAGCAGGCGGTTCGGAAGTATCAGAACCGAGCAATCGAGGCGGCACAGGTCATCGAAGAAATGATCGGATTAGCTAAAGACATGCGCCGCGCCCATGAACGAGGCGAGCGGCTTGGTCTGACAGAGGAAGAGATGGCCTTCTACGACGCGCTCGAAACCAACGACAGCGCAGTGAAGGTGCTCGGCGATGAAACGCTACGGACGATTGCACGTGAAGTGGCAGAGGCTGTTCGCAAGAACGTAACGATCGACTGGACGGTTCGCGAAAATGTCCGAGCGCAGCTGCGAGTAATTGTAAAGCGCATTCTTCGCAAGTATGGCTATCCTCCGGACAAACAAGAGAAGGCGACGCAAACCGTATTGGAACAGGCAGAGGTACTGTGTGCGGAGGTTACCGTGTGATTGGAAACAGGGCTAAAATTGTTGACGACTTCGAATCTACCTTGGAACAGTTCCGCCTGATTGCAGGTCATCTCTGTGGTGCAGGGTCGAACACGTCGGTGTGAGAGCATGAGCAAGAAAGATCGCTATGATACGACCGATCTGGACGAGGATCAGTTCGAACCTGGATCTCAACGACGGGTGCTCAAGAATCTCCTGCACATTACCAGCAGGCGGGAGATGGATGGTGTAGAGGGGCGAGAGCAAGTGCGTGCGCTCGAAGAACTTGCAATGGTGTACGACAAGCACCGCCGTTTTACTGCTGCTGATGTCTGCCGAATTCATCGAGCATGGTTGAGACCTGTGTATTCCTGGGCCGGACAATATCGCCAGGTGAATTTAAAGAAGGACTCTTTCTTTTTTGCCGCTGCCGCCCATATCCCCAGGTTGATGGCAGATTTTGAAAGAGGTCCTCTGAAACGGCATACTCCGTGTTGCCCAGCTTCGCCGGACAGGCTTGCCGCCGCCTTAGCGGAGGTGCATGTTGAACTCGTCTTAATCCATCCGTTTCGAGAGGGGAATGGCAGGGCGGCACGAATCCTCGCTGTCCTGATGGGGTTACAAGCAGGATTGCCCCCTTTGTATTTCGACAAGCTCTCGGGACGAAGGAGGCAGGAGTATTTTGCTGCTGTCCGTGCCGGGTTGGACCGAAATTATGGGCCGATG
Organism: Nitrospira sp.; assembly: GCA_019636835.1. GTDB lineage: Bacteria > Nitrospirota > Nitrospiria > Nitrospirales > Nitrospiraceae > Nitrospira_D. The sequence continues at coordinate 42,670 of JAHBWU010000008.1, read as the reverse complement.
GCGGAGCTGTTTAGCGCCGTGATCGAGAGGACTTTACAGATTCACGGGAAGCAATAGTACGACGTCTTGCCTTGATAAGCAGATCGAAAGGTGTAAGTTTGACCCCTTCAACGTCAGTAGATGTGTATACGGTCATCTTGAACATCGCACGGCGTTTAGAGGGATCGGACAGATAGGGATTGGTATGGGCTAAGGAGCGTTTCAACATGAACACACTATATCACAGTCTCTCGTATGTCGCAGATCCGGTCTCGCCCGTGTTCAGCTCCGCGGTGGTCTAGCGCCTGCTCGAAAGGGTGGGCGAGGATTGAAACTTCGTGATATACGTAGATTGGTAGATGAATGCGTGTAGCGCCCGCTCGAAAGGGCAGGCGAAATAAACGGGGTCGGGGATGGTTTCTCTACGTATCTGAACCTGACCCCCCGTCATTGAATTTTCTGGATACTGTACTGATCGCTGTTTCTCGGCTTGAGAGCAGAGCTGGAGAGGGGGGTCAGACTTCCTGCGCCTCACGGACGTTTCCTCGGGTCGATTGTGAGGAACAATCTCTCCTCGAGGCATTGTTGGCGGCTGTGCCAAGATAGGCGCGGTTCATGCGGGGGAGCACATGGCTCATACCCTAATCGGCGAATCGATGAGAGATAGGGTCCTTTCATGAGGACGATCGACACACTTTCGGCTCAGGAACATGCGGCGCTGAGCGATCTGCGGAAACGAGTGGATGAGGCATTGCCTGGGCGGTCTCTGCGGTGGACGCTCTTCGGGTCGCGCGCGCGCGGCGATGCGGAACCCGACTCGGACATGGACGTGCTGCTCGAACTCGATGTGGAGCGGCTCGATCTGGCGACGAAGCGCCGCATCCGCCGGCTAGCCGGCGAGGTATCGTTGAAACATGGTCTTGTGATCTCGTTTCTCCTCGTGGATCAAGTCCAGGCGCGTGAACGCGGTGATTACTCGATCTTGACGAACATTCGCGAGGAAGGGATTCCGTTATGAGCCGAAAGGAGATAGCGGGTCTCCTGAGCAAGGCACGACGAACACCGCAAGGATTGAAAATGGGGGGGCTGCCGGGATAAAAAGGACGGTCTGAAAGATATTACACTGAGGCTCAAAGGACTATGGATATCGAAATCGGCTCCAATCTGTACCGCAATTCCAACGGCACCATCGAAGTCGAGGGTGTCCCGCAAATTCACGTCGCCCGACATCCGTCAACCGGGGCTCTCCTGGTGAATTTTGCGCTGTTTGACTCGAACGGCCGAATGTTGGCGAAGGTGGTGGACAGCACCATGATGTTCAACGAACGGCGCGCCTATGAATTGACGAAGACGAACAAGCGCGTGGCGATGAAAGAAGCCGAGTCCGGAAAAATTCTGCTCCATTTGGAGGTGAAGGTCGCCGACGTGGTGTCGTTATCGCTCGGAGAGTTTCACACGATGAAAGGCCGCCTCTTCCAAGTCTCACCGACGGAGTGGAAGATCGAGAAGCAGCAGCAGAGCGGGCTGACCCACGATGCCAACGGGGGCGTGGTGTCTATCGGCTAGGCGGAGACGTCCGCTGCTCAGGTGTCGCCGTCGCCAGAATAAGGCTCCCGTTCTTCAGATCGATCGACACGGTGTCACCGTCCCGCAATTCTCCTTTGACCAGCAATCGCGCGATGGGTGTTTCCAATTCCTGCTGAATGAGGCGCTTGAGGGGGCGTGCCCCGTAGACCGGGTCATAGCCCCGTTCTCCGAGATGCCTGAGCGCGGAAGGGCTGAGCGCCAGGGTAATCCGCCGCTCGGCCAATCGAGTGCGGAGACGATCCAGCTGAATTTCCACGATCTTGATCAAATGTTCGGTGCCGAGCGGATGGAACACCACGAGTTCATCGACCCGGTTCAAGAACTCCGGGCGAAAATGTTGGCGCAGTTCGCCCATGACGACCGTTCTGACTTGTTCATACGACGCGCCGCGTTGTTGCGCTTCCAGAATGTGCGGGCTGCCGATGTTGGAGGTCATGATCAACACGGTGTTCTTGAAATCGACCGTGCGGCCTTGTGAATCGGTCAGCCGCCCGTCGTCCAATACTTGCAGCAAGATATTGAAGACATCGTGGTGCGCCTTTTCGATTTCATCGAAGAGGATCACCGCGAATGGGCGCCGCCGAACGGCCTCGGTGAGTTGACCGCCTTCTTCGTAGCCGATGTAGCCGGGAGGGGCGCCGATCAGACGGGCGACCGTGTGCTTTTCCATATATTCGGACATGTCGATTCTGATCAGATTGCCTTCGTCGTCGAACAGAATTACCGCCAGCGCACGGGCCAATTCTGTTTTCCCGACTCCGGTCGGGCCTAGGAACAGAAATGAGCCGATCGGGCGATTGGGGTCTTTGATGCCGGACCTGGCGCGAAGCACGGCGTCCGCGACCGCTCGGACGCCTTCATCTTGTCCCACGACACGTTGATGCAGCAGTTCCTCGAGTTTCAACAGTTTGTCGGTTTCCCCTTCGAGCAAACGAGAAACGGGAATGCCGGTCCATCGGCCGACCACGGCCGCAATCTCGTCTTCATCAACCTCTTCTTTCAGCAGTTTGGTCTCGTCCTGCTTTTTCCCCAAATGCTGCTGTTCCAGTTCCAATTCCCGCTCGAGCCGAGGCAGCTCTCCGTACCGCAGTTCAGCCACCCGATTGAGGTCATAGGCCCGCTCGGCTTGATCGATCTTCAGCTTGACGTCTTCGATTGCCTCGCGTGTTTTCCGAAGGCGGGAGACGGAGGTCTTTTCCGATTCCCACCGGGTTTTCAGGGCCTGCAAGTCGCGTTGCTTTTCGTTCAGCTCGGCCTCGAGGGCGGTCAAGCGGGCGGCGCTCGCCGGATCCTTCTCTTTCCTCAACGCTTCCCGCTCGATTTCCAGTTGGAGCACCTTGCGTGAGACTTCATCCAGCTCGGCCGGAAGGCTGTCGATTTCGGTCCTGAGCCGCGCGGCGGCTTCATCGACTAAGTCGATGGCTTTATCCGGAAGAAACCGATCGGAAATGTATCGATGCGATAATTTCGCCGCCGCGACCAGGGCGCTGTCCTTGATCCGCACGCCATGGTGGACTTCATATCGCTCTTTGAGGCCGCGCAAGATGGAAATGGTGTTCTCCACAGACGGTTGATCGACCAAGACGGTCTGAAAGCGGCGTTCCAAGGCGGCGTCTTTTTCGATGTGTTTCCGGTATTCGTCGAGTGTCGTGGCGCCGATGAGGTGCAATTCTCCCCTCGCCAGCATCGGCTTCAACAGATTGGCCGCGTCCATCGCGCCTTCGGCCGCCCCGGCGCCGACCACCGTGTGCAATTCGTCTATGAACAGCAGAATCTGACCTTGGGAGGATTGAATCTCCTTGAGCACGGCCTTGAGCCGTTCCTCAAATTCTCCTCGAAACTTCGCCCCGGCGACGAGCGATCCCATGTCTAAGGCGAAGAGCTTCTTGTGTTTAAGACTTTCCGGGACATCCCCCTTGACGATACGAAGCGCCAACCCTTCCACGATCGCTGTTTTTCCGACTCCCGGTTCACCGATGAGCACGGGGTTGTTCTTGGTTCGGCGGGACAGAATCTGAATCACGCGCCTGATTTCGTCGTCGCGACCGATGACGGGGTCGAGCTTGCCTTGCCCGGCCAATTGAGTCAGGTCACGCCCGTACTTCACCAGCGATTGGTAGGTGCTTTCGGGATCCTGACTGGTGACACGTTGATTGCCGCGCACCTGCTGCAATCCGGCCAAGAGACGGTCTCTGCTCAGCCCCAGCTTCTTGAACAGGCCTCCTTCTTGGACCATCGCCAACAGCACATGCTCGACGCTGAGAAAGTCGTCCTTGAGCGATTTCTGTTCGTCCTCGGCACGGTTGAGGACCTGGGTCAGGCGGGGGGTGATATGCATTTGACCAGGAGCGGCCCCGGCACCCTGCACTTGCGGTAGTTTTGCCAAGGCTTGTTCGACGACCTGCCGAACAGCAGGCAAGGCCAGACCGGCCGCCTCAAGCAAGGCGGGAGTCGTCCCACCTTCCTGGTCGAGCAGTGCCAACAACACATGTTCAACATCGATGCCCTGATGGCTTCTTCGCTGCGCATGGGCAGAGGCGGACTGGAGTGCCTCTTGCAGCTTGATCGTCATTCGGTTCATATCCATGGAGACTCACCCCTGAAAAAATACATGTTGATGAACCATGTGATAATCATCACGTCGGGCTAAGTCAACCTAGGAGCTTGTCCGACAGTAACCTTTCTACTGCGACAAACGATGCACCGGCATCTGCGTTGTTCTCGGCGCAGAAGAATCCTCAGCGTATTCCAGCGAATACGCCTCCGGTTTTTCTCCGCCTGTGGCCGCGCATCCGCCGGCGCCTCATTCGTCTCATAACGAACGGCACTGTCGGACAGGCTCCTGGAATCTATTTTCTCTTGCCCACGCGACTTGCCCGCATTATTTATGAAGGCTCCTCGCAGCAGCGAATCCACGATTGCAGCAGAATTTTCATGAATAATGCGGGCAGGTTCTTGACCTCTTGCTCAATCCCGATTAGGGTACGCACCGGCATGGTTAAACTCGTTTCTGCCACGCTTCAGCTGTATCGGCATGTCCTGTATGCGACAGGGCGTTCATTCGCTCGAAGCTGGGTGACCCTGGTGGCTCTCATCGCCTTCGCCGTTCTGCTTTTTGGAACGTCGCGGATCGCCGCTCCATTTGGAATAGTCGGCGGGATCATCCTGGGCATCGTGAATGCCTTGTTGGTCGGCGCGACTCTCCGGCTGATTGAACAATCGCTCAGTGCGGCGAGGTCCATTCAGCTCACGGATGTGACCGAAAGCTTCGGACATTACTTTTGGGACGTGATCGGCGTGGGATTCGTGCTGTGGTTGCCGACGATGCTGCTCGATATGGGAATGCAGGCCAATCCAGCCTATGGCCAGTTTATTTTGTCGGCGTTTTTGCTGCTGGTGTTCATTCTCTTGAATCCGGCGCCGGAGGTGATCTATCAAGTCCGACACGATTCAACGCTTAATGTGTTCAAGACATCGTATGAGTTTGTGTTGGAGCATTGGATCGAGTGGTTCCTCCCATTCGCGATTCTCATCTTGCCGGTGGTGCTTTCTCCGAGCGGACTGCAGGAATTTTTTACCATTTCCGGCCGTGTCGGTCGGGGAGCGGGCCTCGACTTCTTCCAAATCCTCATGCTGCCGCTCACTGCGGTAGGGGGGTGGTTATCCTATGTGGGCTTGGATTCCGATGGGCAAGGAATCATTCTTGTACTCCTGACTCCGCCGATGGCCATGGCGATTTTGCTGTTCCGCGGCCACCTTTTTGCGTCGCTCCACGGGTCCTCCAGACGACAACGTCTATTTTCTCACCAGTTTGATGCCAAGCAGTAGAGACTGAAGTCACGATAGGTTGTCAACGAGGTCGTTTCATTACATCTGTATCCGGCCGGCTTGAGACACTTCTTGGGCCGTTGATGGTTCTTGGGTTGTGATCAGAGCTGAAATAGTGTATGGGTTAGCCTACACTTGAGTTTGTTCCTTCACGATGTGGTTCTGGGAAGGTGCTGACGCGTGCAACTTTCCATCTTTTTGCGGTTGGTGATGACTTCCCTCATCATTATTGCAGTCATGGGAGGAGTCAATATTTACGCGCTCTTTCAGCTTCGGCAACTGACAGCGATGAGTACCCAGATGGCGTCCTACCATTATCCGGCCGCCGAATCTGCGAAAAGGCTGCTCGGTTCGCTCTATGCCCAGTTGAATAGTGAAAAGAAATACCTTGCGACCAAAGATCACACCTTTCTGACGCATCTGACGGAAGAGGTTGATGAGTTTCAGCGCAGTCTTCAGCTGTTACGAGGTCAGGAAAGCTCCTCCCAAGGGTTGAAGCTGCTCCGCGAGACGGACGAAATGCTCAAAGAGCAACTGAAGCTGTTTCAGAATGAATTGCAGACCGCAAAGGGGAAGATCCGTCAGGCGACTCCGGAGTATGAAAATCGACGGGATCTGCTGATGGATCGGATGTCTTCTTCCATTCAGGGCTATATCGATCTGCATGAGGCTCGAGTGAGCGTCGGGGTAACGGAATCCCGAGCAAGCGCCGCTCAAGCAGAGGCCGTCACAGAGCAACTGGTCCTGGTGGCGCTGGTGTTCGGGTTGGGGCTTGCCGGCATCGCCAGCTATACGATTTTGCGTCCCCTTCGACAGCTGCAAGGGCACATCAAACAGATCGGGCAAGGAAATTTCGGGACGTCACTACAGATCAAAGCTCCTGCGGAGTTACGAGAGTTAGTCGATACCGTGAATTGGATGGGCAGAAAGTTGCAGGAAATAGACGATATGAAAACGGAGTTCTTAGCGCACGTGTCTCACGAATTGCGCACTCCGATGGCCTCGATTCAAGAAGGCACGCACCTCCTCCTTGATGAGATTCCGGGTCCGCTCGTGCAGGAACAACGAACAACCCTTCGGATCATGGCCGACAGCAGTCGACGGCTGATCCATCTGATCTCCACGATTCTGGACTTATCGAAAATGGAAGCCGGGATGATGGAATACCGCATTGTCCCGGTGGATCTCCAACGAATCGCGGAAATCTCCATCAACAAGGTTCGTCTCTTGGCGGACTCCAAACATGTGCAACTTGTGCTGGAAGGCATCGGGGAGCGGGCCTGGGTCAAGGCGGACGCTTCCCGGCTGGAACAGGTGCTCGACAATCTCCTGTCAAACGCTCTGAAATTCAGTCCTGAGGGTGGTGTGGTGAAGGTTCAGATGAAGCCGGACCCGCAAGCCGGAGTCCTTGAAGTGACCGTTTCGGACACAGGACCTGGGATCGCTCCAGAGGATCTCCCACATGTGTTCGAACGCTTCGTTCAAGGCCGCAGAAAGGCGAAGCATACGGCGGGGAGCGGATTGGGCTTGGCATTGGCTAAGAAGGTCGTTGAAGCTCACGGCGGAAGAATCTGGATCGAAAGTGAGAAAGGCAAGGGGGCGACTGTACGGTTTATCCTACGGTTGGCAAAACCAGAAAAGGTAGGGCAAGCGTGACAAGGCAAGCACGATCTCTGACAAGAGCCCCTATCATCATCAGCCTCAGTTCTATCTTGTTGACTGGGTGTGCGGCATGGACGACGCCATCACCAGGTTCGCATCCCTATTTTTCCGCAGAGCCTCGAGAAATCGCAATGTTTCAAACACTTGCAAAGAAGCAAGAGAGTTTAGCCGCAAAATGTGGCGAATCGAGCTCCTGCGACCACCTGTATTTTACGCGTGGGTTGCTCGGCCTCTATGAAAGTCGCGAAGTGGCTGGAAAATATTTCGGAAAAGTCCTGACTGTCGCTCCACAAAGTCCACTCGCGGCGTCGAGTAGGGCCTGGCTTCAGTTGCTGCAAGAACCGGCTGCTCCCGGACCTAAATCCTGGCCGGAGGCGGTGCTGACAGCCCCCGCCCTTGCGAAGGCGAACTCTTCCTCGGCAGTCGTCGTAGATCGTCTGGTACGAGATTTGCTGGATGAAGAGACGGCCATTCAACAAATTCGTTCATCAAAGGACGGCGATTCTCAGACCGTTGAAGCGTTGCAACGTGAACTTGCCCAACGAGATCAACAGATCGGGACGTTGTCGTCGAAGAAAGACTCCCCGACTACGGTCCAAACTCTGCAAAAACAGCTTGCCGAGCGGGACAGAAAGATTGAGGAGCTTTCCACGCAACTTGAGGCTTTGAAACGAATCGATCAGGAGATGCGGGAAAAGGTGCGACCGATACGTCCGCCATTGACCACAGTTCCGGTTCCCGGCCATGAGACGACACCCTAACGAACATCAGAAGGGATTGTGATGATGGAGCAAGAAAACATTCTCGTAGTCGACGACGATGAGGGGCTGCTGCATTTGTTGAAAATGCGGTTGTCCGCGATGGGTTTTTCGGTCACTCCTTGTACGACGGGGCATGACGCGGTCGGCGAGGCGAAGAAAACCATGTTTAACTTGGCGATCACCGACCTACGTCTTCGCGGGGAAGATGGGTTGGACGTGACCGAAGAACTCCTCAGGAGTCATCCGGGACTTCCGGTCATCATCCTGACGGCCCATGGAAGTATTCCCAATGCGGTGGAGGCGATGCAGCGAGGGGCATTCGGGTACCTGACGAAGCCGTTTGATGATAAGGAGCTGAAAGCCACGATCGAGAAAGCGCTCGCGCAACAACGGATGAGCCGAGAGATTCAGCGGCTCAAGTCGCTGGTGAAGGAACTGTACGGACTCGAAAATGTCGTGGCACGGAGTCCGGCGATGCAGCGGCTCTTCCAGCAAATCGCGCAGGTGGCCGATTCTGATGCGACCATTTTGCTGTTTGGAGAAACCGGAACCGGCAAGGAGGTGATGGCTCGCGTCATCCATACGAACAGCCGGCGCGGAAAGGGGCCTTTCGTGGCGCTCAACTGCGCTGCCATACCCGAAACGCTGTTCGAGAGCGAGTTGTTCGGACATGTGAAGGGCGCGTTCACGAGCGCCCATGGCGCGAGGCGCGGATTGTTTCAAATGGCCAACGGCGGCACGCTGTTCCTCGACGAGATCGGTGAGATGCCGCTGTCCATGCAGGTTAAATTATTGCGCGCCGTGCAAGAGCGGGAGATTCGAGAGGTGGGGTCGGAGACCTCGGTCAAAGTGGATGTTCGCATCATTGCGGCGACCAATAAGGACCTCGGTGAGGCGGTGAAGAACGGGACGTTCCGCAACGATCTGTACTATCGAATCTCAGTGGTGCCTCTCTTCATTCCACCGCTGCGGGATCGCCGGGACGATATCCCGCTGTTGGCTCAACACTTCCTCAAGCTCAGTGTGAAGCGGGCCAACAAGGAGGTGAAGGGATTCACGCCCGCCGCACTTCATCGGCTCATGGTCAACCCCTGGCCTGGGAATGTACGCGAGCTTGAGAACGTGGTCGAGAAGGCCGTGGTGATGTCACGGCAAGATATGCTCACGCCGGATTTACTGCCGGCGGTCAGCGTGTCGGCCGATTCGCCTCTCAAGCCGCTGACGGAGGCCAAAGAAGAGTTCGAGCGGACATATTTGAAGAATGTCCTTCAATTGACGGGGGGGAATATCTCGCGTGCCGCGCAGTTTGCCGGCCGGTATCGAGCCGACTTCTATAAGATGCTGAGGAAATATGGTCTTCATCCGTCGACTACGAAGGGAAGGCCGGATTCGGACATGGAAGAGTTCGAAAACGAAGCGAGTTTGACCGAGGTAGAATGATAGAACTTCGAGCGCTTCGATCTTGAGAGATTCATAAGTGGATTACGAAAGGCCGCGTCTCCGATGACGCGGCCTTTGTGTTTCAGCAGCCTGCATCGACTCTTGATCACGGTTATCGCTGCATGCCTTTTTCATTGCACTCCCAATCTTCGCGCGCTTAGGATATTGACGGTGGTTGCCGTCCTATTGAGAAAGGAGAGGTGCCTATGATGCGAGAGGGGAAATCCATGATTGTGCCGGCCGGAGCGTTGATCATGGCCGTCACTGTCGCACTATCACCGTCGCTGGTCCTCGGCGAGGGAGGGGCGCGCCGTGATGTGGTTCGTCAGGCAGCCGAACTGGCGGCCGCTGAAAACGCTGCGCCATCGTCGCTTTCGAAGAATGCCACCATTCTCAATCGAGATGGACAAGTGGTTCGCATTGGAAACAATGGGTGGCTGTGCTTGCCGGATGATCCTAGTACGGCAGGGACAGACTCGATCTGTATGAACGAATCGTGGCGTAATTTTCTGGATGCTTTGAAGAACAAGAAAAAACCCACGTATACCCAAGTAGGGATCGCCTATATGCTCCAGGGCGACCGCCCGGTGAGTAATACTGATCCGTATGCGACCGAACCGAAGCCGGGAGATGATTGGGTCGATAAGGTCGGCGCCCACATCATGGTCCTCGTGCCCGATGTCGAGACGTTGAAAAGCTTGCCGACGAGCTCGAAAAACGGCGGACCATGGGTCATGTGGGCCGGAACTCCCTATGCCCATGTCATGATTCCGATCGACAGTTATCCATCACAGTAAGGAAGACGCTGAGTTCCATGGGTCAGAATCGAGCCGGAACGCTCGGTCATTGAACACGCTTCGACAGTCGCCGGCACTGCATGTAAAGCTGCCGATACCCTGGAGAGTCCTATTCTTCACCGAGCAAGACGGAAAGATCCTCAATCTTTCTCCTCAAGACTTCTGCTTCGTCATCAGTGAGGTCACCCCTTTCGAGAAGCTCTTTGCTGGTGAAGAGATATTCGTAGACACTTTGATGGTAATCATACATAGCCCGGCCTCCTATCAATCCTTCTCTCTTGCTCATCTGTCTGTGGTACGAGGAAGCGCGGTTTCCAATCCTTCAGTAATATTCAACAACCCAACATCGTCAGGTGACAGCGGCCTATTGGAATGTAGGACACTGAGGAGAGGGCTTCCGTAGCCAGGGATGAACTCTTGGAATTCTCTCCTCAGATTAAAGAAGGACGAGTAAAGGCCGCAACAGGTGAAACCCCTTGCTCACAAGATCTCGGCCTCCAGAAACTGTCGGCAAGATGTGAGTGCGTTTGCAGGTTTCTGAGGCGATGCTCAGTGGTCGAGGCAGTCAACCAGGCAATCTTCCAGGTAACCAACCCACCCAAATGTGAAGGTCGCAGGATCCGTTCAATTCTACGAGCAGCTGATCGGCTGAGAACCTAGTTGAGTTAGTGTGTAAGTTCCCCACGAACGGGACACATCCCCTTCGGAACCCCTGGTTGGAGGTTCAAGAATGGAGCTACTGGAGGGTGTTTATCAGCCGACGTCAGTTACTATACGACGATGAAAAGTCGGCGGCACAAACAAGACACTGGAGGTGTTTGTATCCCGTCGCCAAGAACCATCCAAGGGCTCCGGGTCGGGGCAAGCAAGGTATGGAGCTGGCGAGAGGAATCGAACCTCCAACCTGCGGTTTACAAAACCGCTGCTCTGCCGATTGAGCTACGCCAGCCCGCAAAAGAAATTAACGGGTTAGCGTGATAGGTGTCAAGGTGGATTCGTGATTTGTGCGCAAACTGTGCCCGTGAAGCTTGTGTGACGCCTCCCGAAGGTCCGCCTCGCTGACAATGTTGTAACGATCAAAGACCGAGCGGGTCTTGTGCCCTGTGATTTTCATGGCAACCGTTTCGGTCACACCTGAACGGACCAAGTTCCGCACCGCCGTCCGTCGTAAGTCGTGTCGAATCATGCCGGAGACGCCAGCCTGTCGGCAAGCGACCGCTCAGGCCTTCCGGAAGTTCCTGAGCTGTTGTCCATAGAATCGCCCCTTGAGGGGATTGGGGAAAAGATACGGGAGAACCCGCTGCAACTTCGTCGACATGGCCCGGACACGCTCCACCTGGTGTAAGAGCAGGAGTTTCCAGTTCCGGCGTGAAGTAGACTGTTCGCCCCTTCACCGTTTTTCGTTTACCCGGGATCAAGCCGTAAGGTCCTTACGCCGAGATCGACTTAAGCTAAGGTCAACCCGAGGACTTCACTGACCCGCCAGCCGTAGGTCTACATCACGGTGATGGCGGTTTGCAGATCCGGACGACTCACCAGTTGGCGTCGCACTCGCTCAAAGTTCGCTTGCTCAAAGAATCCCACACAGGGGCGAGCTTTAGACCCACGTCCCGTAAGTCACGCTTGCCGGAAATGGTGTAGTCCTGTACGAGGGCATCCGCGATTTCCGCAAACACCACTCGCTCAATCTTCGGCAGGGCAGGGGCTCCCATCGCCACCCGGCCTTCTCGGTCTTTTAGGAAGCGTTCGGCCTCCTTCTGTTTGGTGGTGCCCGTACTTTCTCGGATCGGGCGTCCGGCGAAATAGTATTTGATCCAGAATACCTTTCCTCGCTTGTACAGCATCCCCATAAGAATGCTCCTTTCTTTGTTAATGAATGATGGAAGTGACGTTTTATCCCGGCCACTCCTGTGCTTGTTACACCACCACAACAATTTCAGGTGCTCAGCCGGACCACTCGTCCGCCTGCTCAATCTGTTCCACTCCGAGAGCGAGAGCGGGAACCGGCGCTACAGTCCTGAGAATCCGCTCCGCCTGCTCATCGAGCGCCTGGCATACCGGGGCAATCGACAGCCGGGCGTAGACCTGTGTCGACGTGAGGGACGAGTGATTGAGTATCTGCTGAATCACGGGGAGATTGGAACCAGCAATGGCCAGCCAGGAAGCGGCGGTTCGCCGGAGATCATGAATCCGGACATCGTGGATGCCGACCCGTCCACGGATTGTACGCCACGCATGTTCCACAGCCGTGATACACCACTACCCTTGCTGGTGGTGATTGATGTTATTGGGCTCGCTGGGAGAGACCCACTCGCTCACGCGGGGCAATTGCTTGAACAGATCAGTCAGCCGAGTCGGAATAGGAACGGTATGGGACACTCCAGTTTTCATGGTGGGCTTATGCCACAGGCCCCGTTCCAGATCCACGTGGCTCCATTGCATGGTACGCGCCTCATCTCTACGGGAGCCGGTAAGGATCAGCGTGAGAAAGTAGACCTGATTGCGCAGCGGCTCTTCCTCGATCGAGGCCAAGAGATAGGGCATCTCATTCGTTTGAATAAACCGGTCTCGTGAACGCTTGGGAAACTTCTTGATGCGTGCAGCGGTATTTTTGTCGTCGAACAGTTCCCAGTCTTCCGCTTACACATAGAGGGCATAAAGTTGCTGTGTGAAACCATTCGATCACCTGCAACCGCTTCAGATCCGCCAAGCCGACATGGGCCAGCCGTCCCACGTACTTCTGGAGGCGACGGTTGGTCCTGAGTAGGTTCTTGAGGAAGGCGACGTGGTTCCGTTCGTAAATCCTGAGAAAGTCCCTGGTGGTCATGGTCTGCTGTCCTCTATCGCTCTCTGCCTGTGGAGGTTAGTCGCTCTGTACGCTCCAACTCGGCTTGAGTGCCTGTGCAAGGAGATACTCCAGCCGATCTAACGAGATGGCTTTGCAAGTTTTGATTGCAACCGGAACCCCCGGCCCCCGACAATTCGCTCGCCTGCGATCGCAGTGCGGGAATGTCCGTTCTCCGGCTTGCGAAATTGCTTCATGTTCATCGGGCATCCTCCTTCCCTGGTTCTGCCCTGCCGATCGATGGCTGATGCCTTTAGGTTGTCGCGGTCAACTGAGGAACGCCTTTCACGACACGCGTTTGATGAGGACGATCCATCTCGCTTTCGGTATCGCAGAGGGCTTCCAATATGTATCCGTTAAGGAAACCCTCCAGGAATTCACACGCCTCTTCGTGTGTGGTGAATGGCCCACAACGCCGTGGATACATCCCGGTCACTTCAAGGCAGAGAAACCACCCCTCGTGCCCAACTTCGTCCTTGCCCTGAAACAGCCAGTCCTCAGATAGAGCGCGCTCGCGGTTGTGATGCGGTGCGCCTGCCTCGGTTTGTGGTTTAGAACCTTTGCGAACGAGTGCTAATGCTTTCTTCGCCATGTGATCCCGCCTTGGTTGATTGTGAGTTACGCGGCCTTCTTGCCCTTACGCTTTATCGAAAAATGCTTCTCCAACGCCTGACGAACAAGCCCTGCTGCGGAGGTGCCAAGAACTCTTTCCGCATCGAGTTTGGCTTTTATGGACTGGGGGACTTGTATGGAATTCTAACCATCTTCATGGCGACCTCCTTAATAACAGCATGCTAGTACTAAACAGCATAGACAGTTAACGGTCGTTTACCATTGTTGGACATTGTGGTACCTTCCGCCGCATGTTCAAACCAAAAGGCTCTGAAGAACCAGCCGGATCATGGGTATTCCGCGATATCCCGAGGGACCTCATGATCAAAATGAAGATTGCTGCTTCGGTTCAGAGAAAGTCCGTGAAGCAACTGCTCATCGATTTGTCACGCGAGCATCTCGCAGAACTCGAAAAAAAGGGGCAGCTGCCGAAGGGCAAATAGAAGCGAAAACCATACGACTCTGAATGGAGGGTGTGACCCATGGACGATGATATCCTCAGTAGCATCTACGTCTTGGGCACGGCTTTCGCGTATTGCCTTCCCACGTTTATCGCCCTGGGGCGAGGGCATCCCAACTGCATTCCTATATTGGTAGTGAATCTCTCGTTAGGATGGACAGTGATCGGCTGGGTGGGCGCGTTGGCCTGGGCGTTAAAGGGGCGACAGAGAGCACACGAATCCTGACTGAGCGTAAGGGGCAGCTGCTGAAGAGGAAGTGATCAGATAAGGTCAAGTACCAAAGGGGCACCGCTGTGACTTATAAGAATTACACCATTCAACTCGCTCTTCATGAACTCATAGAAACCGGCAAATGGGGATTGAATCTTTTCATTATGTGGTCAACTAAAACAGAAGGAGAAAGTCGGCGGTTCTACACAAGCGATCAATACGCAACGAAGGAGGAAACCATGGGCCACTGCATTACTGATCCGACCATGAAAGAGTGCGCAATTTGTCAGTAAGAACATCCCGAAAAGCAAGATTCCAGGATTGACGGTTGAATAAAGGTCTCACCGCAGAAAGCCAAGCTGTTCGCTGTAGCCACTAAGATTCGCTAGCTATCTTCACGACCAAGCTAAGAATTTTCTTATCCTATTCTCGTAATTTCGAAAAACCGTACTGGGTTTTGCCCATGGACGATGCATAAGGGGTTCGAGTGCATCGACGATCCGTTTCGCTTCTTTCAAGCCTGCCGTTTCTGCCTCTTCGCGAGATCCAAAATTGCCGTAAGAATGCCCCTTGTGGAACCTCCAGCCGGTTGAGCTGATTTCACTGATGCGATACGCGCAACTCCATGTCTCATCACCGTGCCGCTTAGGAGTGAGCTTGATCGTACGCTGCGCATAATCCGGCATTCGTATTGTTCTGCCTTCCTTTATTCTGAAGCGATGTGAATAAGGGACCCTGGTGAAGGTCTCTCTACCGTCCTGTCTAAGGATCGCGTCCTTGTTTTGTTCTAATGTATTGTGACTACTTTGGACATCCCCAAAAAGATGGGGCTTTTATGCTCAGAATGGGTATGGAGACAGCACCACCGAATGCATTCATCCCTGCTCTTTGATAGGCTGCTTATAACATTCAGTTTCCCGAGGGGCGGTTATGCTGTATGTGTTGATGCTGGCGCTTTTCCTCCCGCTCGACGCGCAGGCGCAGTAGTGGGTTCCTACGGCAACAGTCTTGATCACCGTCGTATTACATCCCCAAGGATGGTTACGGTTACCGCCACCCCGATGGAACGATTGACTACCCGCCGATTCTGCCGAAGCGAGACGAACCCTTTTCCACTCATCGGCCATCTGGTGACCCACCGCAACCAGCGCTCCGCACATACGAGGAGCCGTATAACGTCCTCACTGAAAAAGTTCCAGGTCGAGACTCTCTAGCAATGAAGCGCTAGGGCAAAGGCGTCTCGTACGACAGTCTCGCCATCAAACTCTTCAACCATGTTGAGGAATTGTAAGAGGCGTTGGAAGAATGGAGTGTCCACGAGCACTGCGATACCCCACCCAACAACAAGAAGGGCAATGATGATCATGAAGATTTGCCTATCGGTTAAGGGTTCCGGGGTGTCCTTCATCTCGGTAGTTTAGCGAGTGGATGGTTCGGTGCTGGGGTACATGAACAAGGAACGCTGAAAGGCCGCAAGACAAAGGTCATGAGCCCGTCCTTCTGATGGGGGGCGTATTGTAGGGGGATACACTGCTGATGCGCAAGGACATTCAGTTCCACGAGTGGCCCCTGTCGGCTTTCGCGCTCCTAGATGCCCCCCGGGAAGGTAAGATCTGCAGGACCCTCTTCAGAAAGGTCTCTCGTTTTAGATAGGTCGAGTGCTGAGTTTATTGATACGGCTTGCATTGCTTGCTGTGGGCCATTATTCTAGGCTCGTTTTCTCCTTTCGTATTCCAAAGGATATTAAGTATGAATCAACTCCACGTCCTGGTTGTTGATGACGACTCTGCCGTGCGGGATGTTCTGCAGGAAGCCCTGATGCAGGAGAAGTACAGCGTCGCCACGGCCCAGGACGGTGCAGCGGCAATCCAGGCGGTGAAGGACTCGGTGGTCCATATCGTGATCACGGATTTTCAATTGCCCGATATCGATGGAATCCAGATCATTGATCGCCTTGCGAAACTCGACGCGAAGATCATTCCCATCATGATGACCGGATTCGGCACCATTGAAACAGCGGTCCGTGCCATGAAGTCCGGCGCGTTCGATTTCATTACCAAGCCGTTTGACCTAGAAGCCGTGGCCGTGGTGGTTCGGAAAGCGGCGGAGTTCCTTCGGCTTCGGCAAGAAAACCACCTCTTGCGGAAGGCCGTACGCGATCAATATCGGTTGGAACAGCTGGTGGGTGCCAGCGAGCCGATCCAACAAGTAATGGAATTCGTCCGAAAAGTCGCCGACAGCGACAGCACGGTCATGATTCAAGGCGAGAGCGGCACCGGCAAGGAGTTGGTGGCTCGCATGCTCCACTTCAACAGTCTCCGAAAGGATCGTCCGCTGGTCCCGGTGAATTGCGGTGCCATCCCGGAAAATCTCCTGGAGTCTGAACTCTTCGGGCACGAAAAAGGCGCGTTCACAGGGGCCACTCATGCGCGGATGGGCCGTTTTGAACTGGCAAACGGCGGGACCATCTTTCTCGATGAAATCGGCGAAATGAGCCTGCCGTTGCAAGTGAAGCTTCTTCGGGTGTTACAGGAACGAGAATTCGAACGAGTCGGGGGAAATCGGACGATTCATGTGGATGTGCGTATCGTTGCCGCGACCAATCAGGATTTGGAAATGCTGGTCGAGGAAAAGCGATTTCGCAAAGACCTCTTCTATCGGCTCAATGTGATTCCCATCGTGATCCCTCCGCTGCGAGAACGCCGAAGCGACATTCTGCTCCTGATCGACCATTTTTTGACTCGCTTCAATCAAACCAAGCACACCGAGGTTTCAGGCCTTGCTCCCGATGCCCTCCAGCTGTTGACCGAATACGACTGGCCCGGCAACATTCGGGAGTTAGAGAACATGATCGAGCGGTTGGTCGTGCTGAAGAAGCACGGAGTCCTTTCCATCGAAGATCTACCCGAGAAAATCTGTCGGAGGTCGTCAGGCGCCGAACTCAAGGAGCAGTTTATTCGGTTCAGTGAGGACGGCATCAATCTTTCCAGAGAAGTTGAACAGTACGAAAAACATCTCATCATGGAAGCCTTGCGCAAAGCCAACGGCGTCACTTCGCGGGCCGCGCAACTGCTCCAACTGAACAGGACGACGTTGGTTGAAAAACTTAAGCGCAAGGGTGTGGATCCCCGATCCAACTCGGAAACCCTCCCACTGTGGCCACGGCCTTCCAGTCAAAAGATTGACGACCTCTCAACCTAGTCGATGCCAATCCTGACGCGATCCATCCAGGTTCGCGATTTCTCTGGATAACTCTCCTGATTTCCTGCGAGTTTTTCTACACGCGTACAGGGCACGAGCTTTGCTGATGCCTTATCGCCGTGTATCGATGCCGTCTACAATATCGTCGATTACTATTCTCGATTGTTGCCTGGATAGTGTTCCCATCGCCGGCAATCGGGGAGGCCCCCACGCGCCCTTCTGCCGATACTTCGACTGCCGCAGTACCCGAACAAGCGAACTCAATACGGAATCCGGTACTGGGCGAACGACTCGCACGACCTCTGCCGGATGATGGGCCTCGTCAAGAAGGCCAATCCTCAGGGATTGACGGACTGGCTTGGCAAGAAGGTCGGTCTGCATACACAAAGAAAGCCTGGCCGGAGGCGCAACGCTTCTTTGAGAAGATCGTAAAGGAACATCCTGAAAGCCCGCTCGTCTCCTCGGCAAAAGCCTTCTTGGTCGAGCGCTTGTTGCGGGGCGATGTCTCGGGGCAAACCCGATCCGAGGCGATTCTGGAGTACAAGAAACTCCTTCGGGAACATCCACAATCGTCAAATGCCCGAAGAGCGGAATGGCGGATCGCAGATTTGTATTTCGAGCAGGACGCGTTCCAAGAGGCACAAGCGTTTTACGAGCAAGCCATGGCCCATTCCGTCAATATTCCCTTCGACGGCAATCGAGCGTTGCTGGGTCTTGGCTATGTGTTCATGGCCATGGGGAAATGGAGCGAGGCTGAGCGTGCGTTTACCGACGTGCGAAAGCGAAGTGACGACGAGCAGTTGCTCCAAGGAGCGACCTTGGGTCTGGCCCATGCGCTGTTCAGAGCGCAACGATTCTCTGAAGCGCAGCCGATCTACGATATCAGCTATCGACGATGGCCGCACCTTCTCAGAGGCGATCCGTTATCTCTTCAGCGGTATGCCGTCACACAGGTGAAACTGCATCATGAGGCTGCCGCTCGAGAACTCTTTCTGCTCTTTTACAATCTCTATCCCCGCCATGAGTATGCGCCGACGGCTCTGCTGCACCTGGCCGAGGGGTTGCGGGCGGGTGCCGAACAGCCGCTCGCTGAGTTCATCTATGCCCTGATTCCATCGCTCTATCCGGACAGCGTGTCGGATAGGACGTCCATGCTCCGGCTCGCTGCGCTTCGCGCGGAGAACATGTTGCCGTCCGGCAGCAATTCGCTCGGGCTCACGGTCAGCGCCATGATCCACAATGTGCCGGTTCCGGACCAGAGCGATGCCTCCTATCGAGCGCTGTTGGAAGAGATCGCGACTCGAGAGGTCGGTAGCCCGATGGGGAATGAGGCCCTGTATTACCTCGGCAAAGGATATGAACATGCAAGCGACATGAATCGAGCGCTTCGAACCTACAAGGAGATCACACTGCGAGCCGCCGATAAGAACGATCCATGGGCGATGAAAGCCTCAGAGCGTCTGTCCGCTCTTCTGGCACCGTGGATCGAGGCGGCGATCGCATCGCGAGACGACCTGACGGTCGTCAGTCTATTTCACAGACATGGAGCACTGGCCGAACAACGCTATGCGCGGTCCCCTCTGTTGCTGGACATAGCGGAATCCCACCGACGCCTGGGATTTGCGCCGGAAGCCATACGGTTGCATCAGCAGATCGTTCGATCGCACAACGATCCGGCTTTGCTCGAATCTGCCTTGATCGGCCTTGGAAAGATCTATCTGGATCAGCGCGATCCTGAGGCCGCCAGGAAAGTGCTGGAGCGATATCGGTTTCAGTTTCCTATTGGAAAGTACGAAGGGGAGGTGGTGGCTCTTCTGATAGAGGCCATGCGGCAGCGGCGGGATTTGCAAGGGCTACTCCATCTGTGCCGTACATGGCTCTTGCGCCATCCTGTCCATCCTGAACGACCGGCCATGTACCTCCAGTTGGCCAAGACGCTGGGAGAGCTGGAAAAACTGGATGAGTCCGCACTGGCGTACGAGGAAGCGTTCAAAGCCGGCGCGGCGCGATCGTCCGATACGCTCGTCGCATATGCGGACACGTTGTCGCAATTGAATCGACATGAGCGGGCTATTGTCGCCTATCAATCAGCGTTGGAACGGAAACCGATCACATCTCAAGCCGATTGGGCGCGTTTGCAAACAGCCGCACATTGGACGGCTTTGAAACAATACGATCGCGCCATCGTGGCGCTGGCCGAGCTCGATGTCACGGACGATCCGATGCTCAATCGACTGTCGTCGTCCCTTAAAACGAGTTTGCGGACGGCCGGTCCTTTGGAGAGAGCGGAGGGGTTATGACGAATGCCGTGACCAGGCATCCGGAGGAGCGAGAGCTGCTGCACGCCGCGTTCAGAAGTTTTGATGAGGCCGCTCACACGTTGCAACAGTCATACAGCGCGCTTACGGCACGCGTGGAGCAGATGGATTTGGAGTTGGGGCAGAGCAACGAGGCGCTTCGCCGGCAGCTTGGCGACAACGAGGCCATGCGCGTGCATCTGGACGGAATTCTGGAGTCCCTGTCCACAGGCGTGTTGGTGACGGACGATTGTGAGACGATCAGTCGCAGCAATCGCGCTGCCGAGGCGTTACTTGGCGCCACGGATGCCGAACTGCGGAACCGTCGTGCGTCGGACGTATTGGCTGGTGCGGGTCTCGGCCTGTGTGATCGTCCGCAACGCATCGGACAAACCGTCGTCTCCATCAGCCGGGTTCCGCTCCACAACGATTCCGGAGAGCGTTCAGGCCACCTCATTCTGTTTCAAGACATCACCCGCATCTATCAGCTCGAAGAACAGCTGCAGCGCAAGGAAAGACTCGCAGCCATGGGAGAGCTGATCGGTCGGATCGCCCACGAGATCAGAAATCCCTTGGGCAGCGTGGAGCTCTTCGCGTCCATGCTGCAGCGCGACCTCGGTGGGCAGCCGTCCGCCAAGCGTTATGCCGAACAGATTTCACAGGCGGTCCAGTCGACGGATCGCTTGCTGGCCAATCTCTTGCTTTACACGCGGCCGGTTCGCATGGCCCGTGGTTGGCATTCGGTCGAGTCATTGATTGAAGAATCGATCAAGTTGGCCGCCCATGCGATCACCAAGGTGCCGGTAGAAATCCGAAAGGACGTCAGTCGGGAGGTTCGTTCGATCTGGTGTCACGACGGGCAGTTGAAGCAAGTCCTCGTGAATCTGGTCGTCAATGCGGTTCAGGCGATGCCGAATGGAGGGGTCTTGGCGATCAGTCTCTCCCAAGAACCGTCGCAGGCGCTTGGTATGCCCGCTGTTCGGCTGATCGTACGCGACTCCGGCATGGGTATCGATCCGGCCCATCGCTCACGCATATTCGATCCGTTCTTTACGACGAAGGATGAGGGAACAGGCCTCGGCCTGGCGATCGTCCATTCGATCGTTGAAGCGCACCAAGGACGGATCGATGTCGAGAGCACGGTCGGGCAAGGCACTTCGTGTTCGATCATTCTGCCTCATCCTTCGAGAGGGCGAGACCCAAATGAGGTGCAAACAGGAACGAGAAGCCGGCCTGAGTCCAGTGATGCGCACCCTATTGAACCTGAGGTGGTATTAGCGGAGGAGTGGTCTCATGAATGACCGCGAGAAGAGCAGTCTTCTTTCTGAAAATAGCGACGAGAACGAGCGCATTCTCATCGTCGATGACGATTCATCGATGCGAACCGCATTGATGGAGACGGTCAAGCGACTCGGTTTTTCCGTGCAAGGCGCGGTCGATGGAATGGATGCCATCGACCGGATTGCCCGGTTTCGGCCCTGGATGGTGCTGACCGACCTCCGGATGCCGCGTCTGAACGGTCTCGAATTGATCAAGGAGGTCAAGGCGCGCGCTCCTCAGGCCACGATCGTTCTTATGACGGCTTACGGAGCCATAGAGACGGCCGTCGAGGCCATGAAGCTGGGTGCCAGCGAGTATCTCTTGAAGCCGTTTTCAATGGATGTGCTGGAGCGAGTCATCGTGAGTCTCAAGTCGGGGCGAGAAGAGGGGGCCATCACTGATCGCTCGCCCTATCCAACGGAAAACCGAGCCCTCTTAACCCAAGACCCAGGAATGATCCGGCTCCTCAGTACCATCGAAGCGGTGGCCTCCAGCCAAGCCACCGTCCTGATTCAGGGAGAGAGCGGCACCGGAAAAGAGCTGTTAGCCCGGTTCATCCATAACCGGAGCCCGCGGGCACATCGGCCGTTCATCGCGGTCAATTGCGCGGCTTTGCCGGATGGGTTACTTGAGAGCGAACTCTTCGGCCACGAGCGCGGTGCGTTCACTGGCGCGTTGATCAGAAAAATCGGCAAGTTCGAAATGGCACATACCGGCACATTGCTCCTGGACGAAATCAGCGAAATGAACCTGAGCCTCCAGGCAAAGTTGTTGCGCGTGCTGCAGGAGCGTGAGGTCGATCGGATTGGGGGGCGTGATCCGGTTTCAGTCAATATTCGCGTGATCGCAACGACAAATCGGGCGCTCCATCGAGAAGTCGAACAAGGACGCTTTCGAGAGGATCTGTACTATCGTCTGAACGTTTTCCCGGTCACGGTTCCGCCGGTGCGTGAACGTACAGCCGATATTCCATTGCTCGCGCGACATTTTGTGAGCCAGTCGGCCATGAGGAACGGCCTGACGCCGCCGACGTTGTCTGACAGCGCGAGTGCTCACTTGCAACGGCTGACATGGAAAGGAAACGTCCGTGAATTAGAGAACGTCATGGAGCGGGCGGTTTTGCTGGCGGGGCATGGCCCTATCCTCCCCGAACACTGTCCTGCTGAGCAGAGCGGAGAAACGTCTGTTCTGCCTACCTCTCCGCAACAGCCGGCCAACGGCTCTCTGTGGGAGATGGAACGGGAGTTGATTTTCAAAACTCTGGCGCGTGTCAAAGACAATCGCACGCATGCGGCGAAGGAACTGGGGATCAGCATCCGTACGCTACGAAACAAGCTGAGGGAATATCGGGAGAATAACCGACCATTGTCGATTCCTGCGCAGTGAACGAGGCAAGAATTGCCGGTCGGCGGTTTGGACGGGCAAAAACGGCCATCTGAGATTCAGAGAAGGTTCACTCTAACCGTAACCTGGGCCTTAGCCTTGCCTTACGGGCATCGAGGTTGCACGACCAACGGAGCACCGCATGAAGCGCGGGTCGGAAAGGAGCTGAATTCATGACGATCTTTGACCGAACCTTTCGGCTGTTGGAGCGAACGCTTGATCTTCGCAGCGCGCGGCAACGTGTGATTGCCTCGAACCTGGCCAACGAAGAAACGCCGGGCTATCGAGCGTCGGAACTGACCTTCATGGACCAATTACACTCCGCGCACAAGGGGCGCCTGCCGATCGTGCTGGCGGCGACGCAGCCCAGGCATTTCGGCATGCATGGGCCGCGAGGAGTGCAAGCAGTCACTGGGAAGCTCGGTGAAGTGCCGGCAGGCGATCTTCCTCTCGACGCGAATTCCGTGAATCTCGAGCTGGAGATGGCGAAGTTATCCGAGAACGTCATGCAGTACAACGCGGCTGCCACGATCCTTGCGGCAAGGTTCCGGGGGTTATTGAGCGCAATACGAGATGCAAGATAACGAATAACCGTCGGCTAGAAGTCGACGGCGGAACGGATGGTGGCTGGCAGCTAACGTTCAGCGAGGAGGTTGTGTATGGAGATGTCGGACAGTCTGGCCGTATCAGTTTCCGGTTTGGATGCCCAACGGCGACGACTCAATGTCATTGCCAGCAATCTTGCGAACGCCCAATCGACGAAGACACCGACGGGCGGTCCGTACAAGCGACGGGATGTCGTCTTTCGCTCGACGGCGGTCCCCAACGCTTTTCAACGGGCTTTCCGCCAAGTCGCCCTTGGCCCGTCGGCGCATGCGCTCGAAGGGGTCTCCGTCTCAAGAGTTGTCGAAGATCCCAAACCCGGGCAACTCATTTATGACCCGCATCATCCGGATGCCGATCCCAAAGGGTTTGTGCGTCTTCCCAATGTGAATGTCATGGAAGAGATGGTGAACATGATCGGCGCATCGCGCGCATATGAAGCCAATGTCCAAGCGATCAACGCGACACGTGCCATGTGGAACAAGGCGCTGGAAATCGGGAGGTAACGATGAGTCAAATTTATGGTCCGACCTCCGGTATCTCTCCCATTCCCGATGTGGCCCCTATTGGGTCGGCAGGAAATGCCGGAACTGCGGAAACCTCCGGTTTCTTGGATTCTCTCAAGTCGGCCATCGGGAAAGTCAATGATGCCAAAATAGAAGCCGGCAAAGCAGTCGATGCCCTCATGACGGGCGAATCGCAGGACCTTCATCGCACCATGGTCGCCCTACAGGAGGCCGACGTGTCTTTTCAATTGATGATGCAGATCCGGAACAAGCTGGTCGCCGCGTATGAAGACATTCAACGGATGCAGATCTGATCAACCGGAAGAAGCGGGGTGAGTGGCCGGTATGTTTGCAAAATTTCCATCAAATCAGCGGATGATCATCCTCATCGCGTTGGCTGGGTCCGTAGCGGGCCTCATTGCGCTCGCGCTATGGACGCAGCAACCCGACATGCAAGTGTTGTTCACCAACCTTGGTAGTGAGGATGCCGCAGCCATCATCGATAAGCTGAAAGAGACGAAGGTGCCGTACGAAACAACCGGCGGTGGATCGACGGTGCTGGTACCCAGCGCCCAAGTCCACGACCTACGGCTGCAACTGACGACCCAAGGGCTTCCACATGGAGGAGGGGTTGGGTTCGAGATTTTCGATCGTACGTCGATCGGCATGTCGGAATTCGTGCAGAAGCTCAACTATCGTCGTGCCTTACAGGGCGAGTTGGCGAGAACCATTGCTCAGTTGCCCGAGGTCGAACGGGCGCGGGTTCATCTGGCGATTCCGGAACGGCGGCTTTTCGCCAACGAACAGGAGAAAGCGCGGGCCTCTGTCATTCTCTCTCTTCGCAACGGACAACAGCTGACTCAGGCGCAGGTGCAAGGGGTCATCCATCTGGTGTCAAGCAGCGTGGAAGGCTTGCAGGCCCGCGATGTGACCGTGGTGGATGGGCATGGCCGCATGTTGTCGTCCACCATGACGGATGAAACCTCCGGTTTGACCAATGCGCAGCTCGACTATCAGCGCAGCATCGAAAAGGACGTGGAAACGCGTATCCAAACGATGTTGGAACGGATTGTCGGAGCCAACAAGGCCGTGGTGCGTGTATCCAGCGTCGTGGATTTTCGAAAGGTCGAGACGACCGAGGAGCGGTATGATCCGAACAGCCAGGTCGTGAGGAGCGAACAGCGAGGCCAGGAAAAGGCCAATGGCACCAACGGCGTCGGCGGCGGCGTACCGGGGGTGCAGTCGAACGTGCCGCCGGGAACCGATCAAGAGCCTGCGCAAACCAGTTCGAACAATAGTCAGACAAAAAATGAAACGGTCAACTACGAGATCAGTCGAACCGTTTCCAAAATCGTCGAGCCGGTGGGCGTCATTAAGCAATTGTCCGTTGCTGTGCTGGTCGACGGCATCTATGA
Organism: Nitrospira sp.; assembly: GCA_019636835.1. GTDB lineage: Bacteria > Nitrospirota > Nitrospiria > Nitrospirales > Nitrospiraceae > Nitrospira_D. Next base: position 17,763 of record JAHBWU010000008.1, on the reverse strand, counting down.
AACTGCGAAAGCCAATGATGGACAGTCGGCGGACGCATCGGCTGCCGCACGCAAATACACTCCGCGTTCGGAAGAAGACCTGAGGAGGATTGAGGATATCGTCAAGAAAGCGATGGGCTTTTCAGCCGAGCGGCAGGATCAGGTTCAAGTCGTCAACGTTCAATTCGGCGCCGACCAGGAAGAGCCGCAGACCGCGACCGCAGAAGCAGTGTCGGGAGGTCCCAAGCCATGGTTGCCGTACCTTCGTTATGCGGTCGGAATCCTTTTGTTTACCGTGATTCTTCTGTTCGTGGTCCGTCCGTTGCTGGCCATGTTGAGTTCGACGACGGCGCAGACGCAGGCCGAAGCGTCGCATTCTTCGTTACCCGGCGCGGTCGGATCGGCAGAGGCCTCCTTGGCCGGTGGGCCGGACCGGGCGCAGATCATCGATATGGCAAGAAAGAATCCTGACACGACCGCCGTTGTCGTGAAGCAATGGCTCAAGAATCCCCATAGCGCGTAGCGATGGCGAAGAATCTGACGGGCGAACAGAAGGCGGCCATTCTTCTTCGTGCCATCGGAGAAGAAGCAGCTGCCCAGGTCATGAAACAGCTCGACCCTAAAGAAATTAAGCGGTTGGGAAGTTTCATGAACGGCACCGCCCAAATTTCACGGGATGAAGAAGATGCGGTCATCTCGGATTTTCGGACTGCCAGCGCGTCCGGAGAGGTTCAGTTTCAGGGAAAAGAATTCATCAAGACCGTGCTCGTCAAGGCGTTGGGGCCGGACAAGGCGGCGCGGATCATCGAATCGATGACCAGGAAAAGCTATCCGGGGCTGGAGGCGCTGAGGTGGGTCGATGTGAAAACGCTTGTCCAAATGTTGAAGATCGAGCATGCGCAAACGGTGGCGGTGGTTCTCGCACACCTAGAGAGTGATCAGGCCGGGCAAGTGCTTGCGGGGCTTCCGGAATTGATGCGCGGAGACGTGGCGCTTCGCCTTGCCACCATGGAGGAGGTCCAGCCGGATGTCTTGGAGGAACTCAGCCAAAGCATGCAAGAGACGTTGTTGGCGAGTAAAGGAATGGGGTCACAGAGCATCGGAGGGCCGGAGGTGATGGCCGACATTCTGACACGAATGGATAAGGCCAATGAGGGCGGCATTATGGTCAAGATTGCGGAGAGGAGTCAGCCGCTGGCGGACGCCATCCGGGCGCTCATGTTCGTCTTTGACGACCTGGTGAAGGTCGACGATCGGGGCGTACAGGAATTGATGAAAGAAATCAGCAAAGACGACCTTCCGTTGGCTCTCCGTGGAGCCAATCCGGAGGTGAAGGAGAAATTCTTCAAAAACATGTCGAGCCGTGCCGCGGACATGTTGAAAGAAGATATGGAGGCCAAAGGACCTGTCAGGGTGTCCGATGTCGAGAAAGCTCAGCAGAATATCTTGAAAGTCTGCCGGAAACTCGAGGAAGAAGGCCGTATCGTCGTCGCGGGCGCGGGAGAGGAGATGCTGCAGTGACGGGGATGACCATCCCGGGGCTGACCGCTCGCGAGCGAGGAATGCTGCGGCTTCAGGGCTCCGTCTTAGTGGTGGATGATGACGAAGGCGTTCGAAATCTATTCCTTGAACTGTTCAGACCGGATCGAACGCCCATTCGCGTGTCCGGTTCTGGGCAGGAGGCGATTTCGATGGTGAAGCAGATGGCTCCTGCGCTGCTGATCGTCGATGTCTTATTGCCGGATCACGATGGAATTTCGGTGCTCGAAGAAGCACAGCGGATCGACAATCGAATCATCGGAGTGGTGATGACCGGAGCCGCGACGGTGGAACTCGCCGTCCGCGCGATGAAGGCGGGCGCCATCGATTTTGTGATGAAGCCTTTCCAGAACGAAGTCGTGTGTGCAACCGTGCGCCGTTCACTGGAACTCTATCGGCTGCGCGCTGAAAATACGGTCTTGAAGCATGCCGCCGTACGGTCCGGCGCAGTACGGCTGCAGAGTGCGCCATTTCAGACATTCGGGGATGACGGCACCCTCCGAGGGGGTGATGGCCTGACAGAATATGAGCGTGGTCTGGCGGATGGCCGGCGACATTCCGAAGCGCAGCGCCGACAAGATCTTGCGGTGCTGACCGAGGCCGTCAGAAAGTTTGATGCAGCTCGGTCTGTGCTTCAGCGGACGGTCGCCGACGAAATCATCGCGCTCGCGCTTCAGATCGCGTCCAAAATACTTCATGAGTCGGCCGAGTCCCGTCGCGAACAGATTGTGGTGCAGGTCAAGGCGGCACTCGGCGCTGTTCAAGAGTCGGATGGCGTGGTGATACAAGTGCATCCGGCAGACGTGTCCGTGCTTGAAGAGATGCGGGCGGAGCTTGCGGGGGGGCAGAATGCTGCACTGAAGCTTACCATCGAGCCGGTGGCTTCTCTCCCACGAGGAAGCTGTCTTCTGCACACCGCGACGCGATTGGTCGATGCCTCCCTCGATACCCAGTTATTCCGCTTGGGCGATGCCCTGAGGAACAGGGCTTGTCATGAGTCTTAGTCGCCTTATCGAGCGCGTCGACCCCATCGAAGTTTCCGGAAGAGTGGCTCAAGCGGTCGGGATCGTCGTGGAAGGGTACGGGCCGATGACGACAGTCGGAGAGCTGTGCAGAATTACGAGGGAAGTGGCCGGAGGGCCGATTGCCGCGGAGGTAGTAGGGTTTCGAGGGGACCGTGTCCTCCTCATGCCGCTAGGCGACATGCAGGGGATCGGGCCGGGAAGTCGAATCACCATGTCCGGCCAGGTGGCCGATCTCGCCGTCGGACCGAGCTTGTTGGGCAGGGTTCTCGACGGCTGTGGAAATCCGATTGACGGCAAAGGGCCGTTGACGGCCACGGAACGCTATCCGCTGTATGCGGGTGCACCGAACCCGTTACAACGAGCCCGTTTACGCACTCCGCTTGATCTCGGCGTTCGTGCGATCAATGGATTCTTGACATGCGGGCGTGGCCAAAAGATGGGCATCTTTTCCGGTTCCGGGGTCGGGAAGAGTGTGTTGTTGGGGATGATCAGCCGCTACACGAAGGCGGATGTCAATGTCATCGCCCTGATCGGAGAGCGAGGCCGTGAGGTCAACGAATTCCTGGAACGCGATCTGGGCGCAGAGGCACTCGGGCGTTCGGTCGTGGTGGTGGCGACCTCCGACCAAGCTCCGCTCATACGGCTGCGCGCGGCGTTGGTGGCGACGACCATCGCCGAATACTTCCGTGATGCGGGGAATCAGATCTTGTTGTTGATGGATTCGCTGACGCGATTGGCCTATAGCCAGAGAGAAGTGGGTTTGGCGATCGGGGAGCCTCCGACGACCAAAGGCTATACGCCCTCTGTGTTTACCTTCTTGCCGAAACTACTGGAACGTGTCGGGACCGGACCGGGTCCGGGAACCATTACCGGATTGTATACGGTGCTTGTCGATGGCGATGATCTCTCCGATCCAATCGCCGATACCGTTCGTTCGATCCTGGACGGCCATATCGTCTTGTCACGCGCATTGGCCGCACGCAATCATTTCCCTGCGATCGATCTCCTCCAGAGTACCAGCCGCGTCATGCGGGATATCGTCGGACGGCCACACTACGAGGCCGCCAGAAAGATCCTGGAATTGGTGGCCCGGTACCGCCAATCTGAAGACCTGGTTGTGCTGGGAGCCTATAAGCCGGGGATGAACGCCGTTCTCGACCGTGCCGTTCAAGCCCAGGAGGCGATCAACGCGTATTTGCGACAGGACATTGACCAGCCGGCCGGCCTGTCTTCGTCGGTGCAGCAACTTGAAGGACTGGCCCAACAGGCAGCATGAGTCTTGAGTCGTTGCGGAAGTTACGAGCCCAGGCTGTAGAGACCCTGATGATGGAATTGGCGCAGATCGCCCGCACCTTAACTCAGAGCGAGGAGTGCTATCGCGACATCGAAACCCAGATTCAGAAGGAAGTCGTCATCCATGACCAACAATCAGCGCAAGGGTTGACGATAGAAGCGTGGTTGGAATGGCAGGGGCGTATGGATTCACAACAGGCAGCGCTGTGCCGGGCGCGTCGCGAGATCAATCAAGCCGTCGAGGCATGGCAGCACACCAAGGCGCTTCTCGTGGAAGCCAGCCAGGAGAGCAAGCTTCTTGATCGTGTCGTTGACAAACGCCGCGAAGCGCAACGTGCCGAAGTGGGGCGTCAGGAGCAGCGGACGACGGATGAAGCTGCGAGCCGCCGGTATTCCACGAGAAAAGAGAGCCACTTATGAAGACACGACCCATCAAGGGCTGGACCGGTTATTTCCGTCTCGGCGGGCTTGATCATGTGGCAAGAACGGCGCCGCGGATAAGCCGGCATTCCCAGTTCTGGACGATGATTGGTGGGATTGTCGGGTCGACTATTCTTTTCTGGATCATGGTGCAATTGGGACAGGCTTCCTCCGTACCCAAATACAAAACGCAGCCGGTGACGACGAGTGAGCTGAAGCAGGGGACGTCGCCACAAGTGCAGGATGCAGAGAGCTCAGGAGCGGAGTCCGAAGACGATGCCAAGTTGTTCGCCCCACCTGCAGTCCAAGGGCCGGCGATCGAGTTTCCTCGTGAAGTACTCGATATGCTGGACCAGCGAAAGCGCGATCTTGACCGGCGCGAGCAATCTATTCGCCAGAACGAAGAGCGACTCATGATCGTGAGGGGCCAGGTTGAGGAACTCTTGGACCAGAACGAAGCCTTGGAGAAACGGATTCAGAACGCGCAGGCCAAAGTGCCCGCTCAACAAGCGAAGCTCCAAGCAGAAAAGGAGCGTGTGGCGCAGGACCAACGGACGCAGCTCGCCAAAATGTACGAAGCCATGGCGTCCGAAGACGCCGCCTCGCGCCTGGAACGTATGCCGGATCGGAAAGCGATCGAAATCCTCAGAATGGTGAAAGCCAAGACTGCCGGGGCGATCCTTGCTCAGGTCAAAGCCGACCGAGCTGCGAAACTCACGGAGCAGTTGTTGGCACAGACACCGTAGCTGGAAGGCGCATACTAGATGCACGGTGCAAGATCTGACCTGCAATTTGTTTTTTTCTGATCACCAACAGTGCCGGGAGACGATCGGGAAGAAAATGGAGTGCACGGAAGGTTCCACGATTCGGCGACCAAGGAGAAAAACCTACTGGTGCGTCCTCGTTTTCCCCCTTCTACTGACCGTGGGCGCGTGTGCCTCTACGGCTCCCCGCTATCAGCCATTGCCCACAAGCGGGTATGTTACTGCGAGCGAAGGGTACCTTGATTTTCAAATCGATGAAACGACATATCTCGTTCTCTACACCCACGAAAACTACTTTCTCACAATTGGACAAACTGGCTTCGAAGAACACTGGGTACAGAATTCTCAAGACTACGCGCTCTTTCGAGCTGGAGAATTGGCCAAATCCAAAGGAGCCAAATACTTCACGGTGCTGCACAAGGATGATTGGAACGTCATTCGCTTCGCACGCGGATCGATCATTCGGCCTGGGTCCAGTCTCATCGTGAGATTAGTGCGCAGCGTTCCTTCCTCCAGTCAACCCCGGGATGAGCGCATGTATGATGTGGACCAGCTGCTAAACAGTCTGTCTGAGAGCAACAGGGGATTAGCGACCTATGAAGGAAAAGTGTTGCCTGAGACATCGCTCGAGAAGGCGTCTGGAACAGTGCGTCGATGGCGATCATTGGTGGGCGCGTACGATGCCGTGCCGCTTCCAAGCCGCACGAATACCACGCTATTCGGAACAGAGTATCGTATCTTCGAACGAGGGAGTATGATCGTCCCGCATGAGTCACTCGGTGAATTTCAGGTTGCCATCTGGGATAGCACGCTTATCTCTCCGTTTGAACTTCTCTCGCACTGTGTCACGCTCGCAGATCGAGAGGGTTATGAAGTCTTCACGTTGCGCAATTGGGTGGTCGAGGAGTACCGAACCGAAAAGATGGATTTCCTCACAAGAATTGGTCCAAAAGGTCCCAGGAAGGTATGGTTTCGAACGACGGCTCGTGTGGTGCTTCAACATCAGAGAGAGCCGGAGAGCCTCGATCCGGTCTTCGTCGTAGATGAGATTCGCTCGAATGTGAATCTCGATTGGGATAAACGGAGCAACTTTATTTGGCGACACTGAAGAACACGTATAAGGGGACAGGCTACTTTTCTGGAGGTTTGCGAGGCCGCCCGCGCGGACGCAGCGTAGATGCGAGGCCCAGCATGACGGCGATCCTTGCCTGCCAATCCGCTGAGCCAAACGGCTGTTGGCGATTGACGCAGGTCCGTAGTGTGGTCAAGTCAGGTGGCGAAAGCGGCTGGTCAAGCGAGAAGTGTTTGTCTGTCGGCAACGGGAAGGGGAAAGGGTCGGTGAGCGCCGGGAAGTGCAGATTCGACCAGCGCCAGTCCCTAGCGTGGTCAACCAGCTTTGCGCGCACCGGATTGAGCAGGATATAGCGGAGGACGGTGAGTAGATGGTCGTCTTGTTGAATGGGAAAACTCTTGAAGCGGCCTTGCCAGACGTGGCCGTGACTCCGGTAATGTCGGTGGTAGCGACGAACATGACTGGTCATCCACCATTGCATGAACGGACTGAGCCCATCAACAGCGGTAGGCGCGACCACGAGATGGAAATGATTGGGCATCAGGCAGAAGCCGAAAATCTTGATGGGATGTCGAGCTTTCGCAGCGCCGAGTAGATCGAGGAAGGCCGCATAGTCGGCGTCCTTGTGAAAGACGGCGGCTCCGCCGTTGCCACGGTTCAATACGTGATAGGCGTGACCAGCACCATAGCCGCGAGGAATGCGAGGCATGAGTCGCTCACCATAAAAGGCAGTGAGTCGGGAAGGCAAGAGAAAAGTAGCCTGTCCCCTTTGACCTTTCCAAAGGCGAGACATCTTCAAGGCAGTTTAGATGGTGACGCCACCGATGAGAAGAAAGTAACCGGTATTATAGAAAGCATGCAGAGCGATAGAGGGATACACAGATCCAAAGCGATCCCGTACGAAGCCGAAACAGAGGGAAGGAATGAAGACGAGCAAGGACCACGAGAGAGAATGGCTGGCCAGATGGGCCAATGAGAACAAGAAGGATGTCAGCAGATTGGAGGTGGAGAGGCCAAACCATGTCTTCTGCCTCGTCATGGATTGCAGCAAATGGCCCTGGACAATGCCACGGAAGAGCAATTCTTCGAAGAGAGGCTGCCAGAGGGCGATGGAGAGAAAAGCCGGTGACCATATGGTATGCCAAGGCAATGGTTGAAGCTCAAAGAACCTGATCATGGAAAGCCATACCATCGGGCCAAGGGCTAACAAGAAGAGAAATACAGAATCCCGATGAAAAGGATGATGGTAGTGAAGGCCCAGTAGCACCGTTATTTGCGCCGAGTCTCTTGATCTAGAAAATTCACCAGAGGAGAAGCTTTGTACCCCTACCGCCTGGTCGGGACCCAGGTTCCGCTGTGACGACATTCCTCGCGTTCCGAAACTCAGTCTCATCGGCGTCTTACTCTCCGCAACAAGAGAATCAGAGACATCAGCAGCATGGCCGGGAGCAACACGTCTCCGGTTGCGCCAGGGGCAAGAGTGCAGCCTCCTCCCCCGCCATTGCTAGGGACTTGGCTCGGAGCCGGAGGGCCTGGCGCAATATTGAAGGTGGCGGTGACAGTAGCATTTTGAGTAAGCGTGCAGGGGCCGGTTCCTGCGCAATCTCCATTCCACCCCGCAAAGACCGACCCAGAATCGGGTGTTGCGGTGAGGTTCACCGTGCTACCCAAGGGGTACTGCCCCTCGCATGTTGCTCGACAGTCAATTCCGGCCGGATTGGACGTAACTGTACCGGTGCCGGCACCGGCCTTGTTGACGGTGATGGTGGAGTTTGGAATGACGCTGGCTAACGCTGCCCGCGCGTTGATACGCCCACCCGTCGACACTTTTCCACTCAAGGATGTCTTCCGATCCACTGTGCTCAGAATTGCATTCCTGAGTTCAGCTACGGTGAGGTGGGGATTCACCGAGAGCAACAAGCCGGCGAGTCCTGCCACGTGAGGGGTGGCCATCGAAGTACCTTGAAAAAACTGATAGTCCGAGGTGCTCGACGGCGAACCCGCGACGCAGACCACGCGAACATTGTCTAGATACACGCCGTCGAAGACCAGGCTGTCATTCGTTTTAAATCGAAAGCGGAACCGTGAATCGGTCACGCCGTCCGCGACGTCCCCCCAAGTAAAAGGAACGAATTGGGCATTACTGCTCCCTGAGAATCCATTGATGATCTGCCAACTGGTCCCGTTATTGGGTGATGTTTCTGCAAAAACTCCATCGGTATCAAGCTCAGTTTGCAGGCGAATGCGGCTGTCCAATCGGCACCCTCTTTGCCCCGCGGTACTAAACACTGGTCCCATCGCGAAGGAATCGGTGTTGTTCTGATAGCTTCCGGTCGGACTGTCGGTCAGGCTATTCGGTTGACTGAATGACGCGGAATTGGTGAATCCCCAGGTACTATTGGTTCCTCCGAATGCGTATCCGAGCCCCGTCGGGCCGGAGTCAAAATTATGAAAGAGGATAGTCCTAATGTTTGATGTGGGCGTTGTGCTGTTGATTCTGATTCCCGGCGCGGCCACCTGAACGGTAGTGGCCCCGAAATTAGAGAAGCTCGCTAACTGATCATTTTGGTCCGTCGCTGCAACCGCGATCACGTTTGCTAGCGCGGCCGTCTGTTGCCCGGCACACACTGAAGGCGCACTGAAATTTGAAGGAAAGTTCGGGACGTTGTCGTTATCCGATCCTGAATTCCCCGCCGCTGCAACAAACAGGATACCTGCTGCATTCGCAGCTCTCACGGCATCATAGAAGATCAGACTACACTCAGGTCCGATAAAGCTCGCGTTAATCACGCGTGCACCTTTATCGATAGCATAATGGATCGCGCTGATAATGCCGGCAGTGGACAAGGATCGGTCCACCCCTCCGGCTTTCAACGCCATCACGCTTGCGGTCCACATGACACCGGTGATTCCGGTTCCATTGTTTCCGACTCCCGCGATGGTGCCTGCGACGTGAGTGCCGTGTCCCTCGTTACCTCCTGGATTGAGGTCGACAGGGTCCATAGGGTCGCTGTCGTTCATAAGAAAATCCCACCCATGCACATCGTCAACGAACCCATTCCCATCATCATCAACGCCGTTTCCGGCAATCTCTCCAGGATTCGTCCAGATATTGGGTGCGAGATCCGGATGGTCGTAGGCAATGCCCGAGTCAATGACGGCGACAATCACGTTTGGGCTTCCCGTGCTGATATCCCAAGCTTCAGGGGCATCGATGTCGGCATCGGCCCTTCCCACCGTTCCGTTCACGGTCTGACCTGTGTTATGGAGGCCCCATAATGTGTCGAACTGCGCATCGCTGGGGATGGCTTGCAGCTGGTAGAGATAGTTGGGTTCGGCATACTCCACGGCGGGATTGTTTCGGTACTTCAAGACCGCTTCGTCGACCGACAAGGCACCTTGCAACTTGTACTGATGAATCACTCCGGCGTTCACCGATACCGCTCTAAGTTCTTTGGCACCCATATCCGCAGTCAGCGACTTGATTCTGGATGAAGACGCCTCATCCCTAAACTTGACGAGCACCTCTCCTGGGACATAGCGCGCAGGGTGGCGCACGTCGCCTAATAACGCTGTTATTCCACCGGATGACTGCTTCTCCTTCGCATACACCAAGCGACCTCCTGGCATGAGCCCCGACCATGCGACTATGGCTGTTGCGATGCCTGCGATGGCCCCGACCCAACAGAGCGCAATTCTCATCCCGCTACTTCTGTGTTTCATACCGATAATTGGGCTCTGCATACTCGACCTCTTGATATGAATTGAGTTGGGTGATCGCGGATTCAACCGACCGATCGTCCAAGATCCTGACGTGATAGAGGCGTCCCTGCTGGATTTCAGCGATCACGTCGGTTCGGTTATCCTTCAGGATGGATACAATCCGCTCTTGTGAAACCCCGTCCTTGAACTTGACCAACACTTCATAGGGGACGAATCGCGGTGCAGGGGATTTTATAGCGGGTTTTAAGGCATGTTTTTCTGTCACATTCCGGTTTGTTGCGTCACAGGATGTGGAAAACCAAACAGCCGACGCACACATCATGATTGTGACAAGTCGCGTCGTGCGATGAGATAGATCGGGTAAGCAAGTCATCGCGTTCTCTGTCTCAAATGGCGCTGATCACGCTGGCTAATCTGATCAAGCACTACATGTAGTAGAAGTGGTGTTAATCGATATATTCCTCTTGCGAGGGGAAAGGGAGGGCAAAAGCTGGTATTGCCAAGAGGCGACTTCTCGGCGAGGACGTTTGGGTGAGAGAAAAGGGGACAGGCAGGGATTTGCGGGGCTGGCCTCGACTGCGGCCATGTCCCTGCTCTGGTGCACCAGCATGTCGGTGGCTTGTTACGAGACTTTCAACTCCACATGCACGCGTCGGCCAAGCGCCGTGGCGATATTCACCAGGGCATCCGAATTGAGAGGGGGTCTGATCTTGAACAGTGCATGGCCAGGAGCAGTTCGATTACTCAATGCTCCAGCAGACGCCATGTGCGCCAGCCACTCTTCTCTTCCATTGCGACGCACCGTGGGGCGATTTTCGATGTAGCATTTCGGCCACTGCACGGCATGACAAATAGGCTCCTCCCATCTCGAAGCGCTGGTTAAACAATTGGCTGGCATTGTTATCAGCGTGGCTGTCTTGACGCTGTCGGACAGATTTGGTACTCTGTCTGACAGGAGGTGGTGTATGGCGCTCATTCAAGTGTCCGCCAGATTAAACCCCATACAGCTTCGGCGAGCCCAAAAAGCGCTCGGTGCCAAGACGACGAGCGAAACGCTGCAGCGCGCCTTGGATTTGGTCACGGAAAAGGCCGTGCATGATCATATCCTCCAGCGCTATAGCGGTGTGGGCAAGCCCAATGCCTTCGGCGACGACCACTAAGTTCGCGCTGCTTGATACCGCGGTCTACATCGAGAATTTCCGATCCGGCCGCTTTACCTTTCGCCTGCTGCAATCTCCTTATATCATTCGCTGTTCTTCTGTCGTGCTTCACGAATTGCTACGCGGGGCTCGAACAGCCACTGAACGGAAGTTTGTCTTTGAATTGAGTCAGCGGTGCCAAGTGTTGACGCCCACGGAGCAACAGTGGCTGAAGGCCGCCGAGATCCTCCATCGGCTCAGACGGCGAGAGCACTATGAGGCTGCCAAGTTGCGCGAGCTGGCCTTTGATGTGTTGATCGCCCTGTCGGCAAGGAGTATCGGCGCCAGTGTGATCACGACTAATCACGCAGACTTCCGCGCGATTCAGCGCGAGCTGCCGTTTCATCTCCTGTGTTGGGAATAGAGCAGAGTCTTGATGGGGTGCCAAAGGAGGAGAAGATCCCGCCCATCTCGATAGGACGCTTGACCATGTCATGCCCAGGGATTACAGTGCTTCTATGGTACGACTTTGCGCAACCGCGCTCTTTGTGATGTGCTTGGCTGCTCCGGTCTGGGCGACCGAGGCGGAATCGTTCGATCCCGATCAACCCTTCGATCAGGCGCTCACCACCAGTGTGCTCCGTTCGCTGCTGAATCAGGCACTCGATAAGCTGGAAGACCACGTGGAAATCACCGGTAATCTTAGCTCGGATGCGTTGAAAGACGATGAGGCCAAGCATTTACGTTTCAAGTTCTATCCCGAGGGCAAGTCACAATCCGATCAGCATCTCACCGCAGAGGGCTGGTTCCGTTTCTCTCCGGAAGCAGGGCAACACGATTGGCATTTCAAGTTCGAGCTGCCTAAGGACCACCCAAAGAAACTTCCACCGCAGTTTGAAGCACCGCTGTGATAGGGCAACGAAAGCCGTTTATTGGTTCGCCGGTTACTTTTGCCTACTACCCAGTAAAGTTTTCCCCACACGCCATAGAGTTGTAGAGATCCTCATCACAATAACCCAGTAATCCGGGACCTTATGAGCCGATCACTTGGGCATGAGGCTTGTATTCCCCTCCGCTCGGATCACACGAGGACCGGCGTACGTGGATTTTCTTGCTGCCGACATAGTCTCCTCTCCATCTGAATCCCCCATAGACGGGGGAGTAAGAACGGCCCGGGCAACGACTTCTCCAAGTTCAAGCGGTATTCGGAAGAGTTTCTCTACGGTTCTTCAGAGAGCTCGTGGGGAAGGGGAAAGGAGCGAAGCTCGCGAAGCAGATGACGTTCGAGCGGTGAACAAGTCCGATGATGGTTCCCATTCCAAGGAGGCGAAAGGTCTGAATGCTTCCCCAGCTCGAACAGATCGGGCTGAGGAATCATCCTCTCACGCTGGGGACGAACGTCGATCGAGCAACGACGAGAGCAACACCACCGAGATTCCAAAGACAGACCCTGAAGCTGCTGGACAAGAGAGCAATACGGGTTCCGACATTCAGGGACAAGAGCCTGCGTCGGTGGTGACTCTGATTTCATTTCAAACAACACCCGAAGCGATCGGTCAGACGGAAGTTCGCCCTGAAGCAGAGGTACAGGTCGAAGAAGGGGGTAACCAAGGAGGAGCGATGCACTCATCTGGGAGTGACGCTCAGGCTTCTGGAGATTCTTCAAAATCTGCGCTGACACCACTTGCGACCACGGATTCTCCCTCAACGGTTTCCGATCCTGCCGAAGGCGCTTCTCCTCCAAACAAGATAAGCACTCCATCGCGTGGTCTGCCGGAGCAGGAATTGGATGCGACGGCGGTTCAACCGAAACATGATTCACAAGCCGCTCAAGTCATAAAGCAGAGTCTCAACGTGATCGTCGATGACAGCGGTTCAGAGGCGGCGAATCTTGCGAACAATCCTCCGGTGCCTGTGGAGTCACAGCCTGACCCGACTTTTTCACATCCGGACTCGGTTGCTCGACGGGCTTTTCAGGCATATCTCGCAGCGGTGTCGTCAAATGGTAAATCAGAACCTTCCAAGCCGGATTCAGGTAAGCATGAAGAGGTATTGGACGACCATCCAGGTTCGACTCAGAGTAATCGGTATGCACAATCTCTTGATGATCATGAGGACATCGGAGTGACGACGCGATGGGTCTTCCCGCATGGGCAGCAACCGAGCGTTGATCTGGGAGAGCATTTCAACGAATTGTGGGCGGATCAAAACAGCCTACGAGCTGATCACGCCGTACCTCAACTACCGCAAGCAGCGGTCGTCGACCCTCAAGTTGCGAATGGACAACCAGCAGGGCCGGTTGTAGCCGGAGTCCATAACCAATCACTTTCCGGTTCAATGACACCGTTTCCGACCGCCTCGTTCGCAAGTCAACCGCAATCCTTGGTGCCGGCCCATGATACCGCGGAACAGCCGGTGCGCTTGATGACGCGATCGGTGGTGCTTGATTTGGCTCGACCTGACCTGGGCCATGTGAATATTCGTGTGGCGATGACGAACGATGTGGTCCATACCCATTTGTTGGCCGACAGGCCGGAAGTGGGGCAATTTCTCATCAACGGACAGGACCGTCTTCAGGCAGCGTTTCAGGCGAACGGATTGGACATGGGGCAATTCCGTGTGGATATCGATCGTCAGGGTGCCGGTCGTTCGTTCCAGCAGGGCCAGTTTCAGGAGCAAGGCCAGGCCTGGAATCAAGGTTCACATGGAATGGAGCATGAACATGGCCACCGCGACCGGCAGGACGAACCACACGTGTCGCTCCATGGTCTATTGAATTTGGTGGCGTAGACTGGAAAGGGGATACGCACAATGGTTGATGTATCACAAATCACTTCGACTGGAACTCCATCGACGCCGGAAAAAACCGGACCTCGACAGTTGGGGCAGGACGATTTTCTCAAATTGCTCATCACACAATTAAAGAGCCAGGATCCCCTGAACCCCACCAACAATACCGAGTTTGTCTCACAACTCGCACAATTCAGTCAGTTGGAGCAGACCGCGAAGCAGGCGCAGTTGCTTCAGAAGAGTCTTGATGCACAGACCGCCTCGTTGCAGTTCACGTTGCTGCCCATGGTCGGCCGCCGCGTCAGCATCGATCGTCCCCTGACCCAATTGGAGAATGGTCAGGCCTCGCTGACGTATGCGCTCGAAAAGAACGCGGCCCGCGTGCAGATTACGATTCTCGATCAGAGCCGCCAGGTTGTGCGAACGTTGGACTACACCGGCCTCCAGGCCGGGCTCAATCAAGCACAATGGGATGGGAAGGACAGTAAAGGCGTCGCCTTGCAACCCGGTATCTATGAGTATGCACTTTCCGCCGTCGATCAGCAGGGTGCGTCGGTTGTCGCGAAAGGCCGCGCGCAACTCACCGTGACAGGCGTGCGTATGGAGGAGGGGGAACCAAAGTTGGCTGTCGGAGCGATAACTGTGGATCCGTCGGAGATCGTGGAAGTGCAATAGCAGGGACTTATTCGAACAGGCTGAAGAAGGAGGCATGCACCCATGGGAATTCTGTCGTCATTGTTTGCCGGAGTCAGCGGGCTCAACGCCAATGGTACGGCACTCTCCGTCATCGGTAACAACATCGCCAACCTCAGCACGGTCGGCTTCAAGGGGAGCAAGGCGACGTTTGCGGACTTGATCAGTTCGTCGATTTCAGGCGGGTCCGGTGCGATTCAGACCGGCATCGGCGTGGCTCTCACGTCCGTGCAGGGGAACTTTTCTCAAGGGTCGTTGGCGACCTCGTCCAATGTGTTGGATCTTGCCATCGACGGCAACGGATTTTTCATTGTTGAAGACGCGCAGGGCGGAACCTTCTATTCCCGCGCCGGCCTATTCAGGCTCGACAAGAACAACAATGTGGTCGATCCTACAGGATTTAAATTACAGGGTTTTCTCGCCGACACCACCGGCACCATCACCGGGACGATCGGCGATATTGCGCTGCCCTCGACCACCGCATCGCCGAGGGCCACGACGACGGCTCTGGTCGCCGCCAACTTGAACTCAGCTACTGCGCCGTCTGGTGTTCGCGGCAATGTCGTGGCTTCTGCGGCCTCGACGACCACCACCGCAGCCGGCAACAATTCTTTCAGCATCAATCTGAACGGTGACGGGGTTCGGACCATCACCGTGGCCAACGGGTTGACCGGTTCGGCGCTTGCCACGGCGATTCAAAACGCCGTGCGCGCGCTGGTTCCCAACGATTCCTTCAAGGGCGCCGCCTACGCAGGATTCACCGCGTCGGTCAACGCCTCCAATACCTTCACCTTCACGTCGGGTATGACCGGGACAACGAACAATTCCACGACCGGCACCGGGACGGTGGTGGTCACGGCGAACGGTGGCGATACCCTGGCGGCCAACCTCAACATGCTGGCGCCAACCTCGACGACCGGCACGGACTTCTTGCTGTCGGATCCGCCTGCCACCTCGAATTTTTCCACGTCGATGACGGTGTTTGATTCACTGGGCAACAGCCATCTCCTGACGACCTATTTCACGAAGATCGGCGAGAACAGTTGGAACTACAACACGGTGGCGGCGGCGAGCGACGTCGTGACGGCGAACTATGATTCCAGCAACATCGACGCGAGTTTGGGCATCGTTCGGGTCGGGTCCGGCACCTTGACGTTCGGGACGGACGGAACGTTGGATCGGGAGAGTCCGGTGATCCGGTATGACACCGCCACGGCGGCCGGTACATCGGGCACGGTGCCGGGAGAGTTGCAGATCGACTTTATCGGTGCTACGTCCGACCAGTTGATCGCACTGAACTTCGGTTCCAGCGTGACGACCGACGGCGGAAGCGGACTTGATGGGACGACGCAATTCGGGTCGACGTCGGCTCTCGTGCAGCAAACACAGGACGGTTTTGCCGCCGGCTCGCTCCAAGCCTTTTCAGTGGATGCGAACGGCATCATCAACGGCCGCTTCTCGAACGGTCAACTGCGCGCGTTGGCGCAGGTGGTGCTCGCGCGTTTTCCGGATCCCATTGGGTTGACGAGAACCGGTAAAAACACCTTTGCCCAGTCCGGGAATTCCGGCCAGCCCGTTACGGGAACGCCGGACAGCGCCGGGCTCGGGCGGGTGTTGTCGAATTCGTTGGAATTGTCGAACGTGGATCTCGGCGAGAGCTTCATCGATATGATCGCTGCGCAACGCGGTTTTCAGGCGAACTCGCGTGTGATCACCACGTCCGATGAAATCCTACAGGAATTGGTCAATCTGAAACGGTAGATCCTTCCTCTCGTAGTGGGGCTGGGGGCGAGAGTGCGCTCCCAGCCCGCTCTGCTTCACCTACCTACTGCGACTCTTGTTACTCGGGACCTGTCATCTCTCATCTGTCAGCTTATTGACGCGGTCAAGAGGGTTTGCTTGACAGGGCGTTCATGCGCTGTGCTTCCCGAGGTACGTTTCATATCGAATTGCGCGCCAGATATGGTGATTTTCGATTGTTTCTTCAGGAGAGCAACAAGGCGCAGTGGCATATGCATTGCAGTCTCCGCACCGGGCCAATGAGTCAATCGAGGAGGAGTTATGGCAGATGCAGCCGCAGTCGGTGAAAAACCTCCAGTCGCAGCCGCCGTTCGGCCGTTCCCCATCAAACTGCTCATTATTGTATCGGTTGTGGCTTTGGCTTTCGGCGTCGGCGGAGCGTTTGTGGCGGTCAAGTTGTTAGGGGGGGCAAGCAAAGGCTCTGAAAGTTCCGAAGAACACAAGGCGGTCGCCGAGGCCAAGGCCGAATCCAAGGGCGAGGCCGATGGAAAACATGGTCAGGCCGCTTCGCCGGGCGCCATATTCGATTTGGATCCCTTCATCGTCAACCTCGCGGACACTCCCGAGGTTCGATATTTGAAGCTGACCCTCAAACTCGATGCGGACAGCGAAGCAGTCGCTGCCGAACTGTCCGCCCGCATCCCTCAGATACGAGACGCCATTCTTGTCCTGCTCAGCAGCAAGGATGTCAATGCGGTGAGAACGACTCAGGGAAAATTCCAACTGCGGGATGAAATTACGCAGCGCGTCAACGGTCTCCTGAAGAAACCAGGAGTCCGTTCAGCCTATTTCACGGAATTCGTCGTTCAATAACAGATAACAGCGGCACTATGGAAAAAATTCTCTCGCAGGACGAAATCGATGCGCTCTTAAAGGGCGTCGTCTCCGGTGAGGTGGACACGGCTCCGAAGGAAGGCGCCCAGGACGCAAAAGGTGTCTCGCGATACGATCTGTTCAACCAGGAACGGATCATCCGTGGGCGAATGCCGACCATGGAGATGATCAACGACCGATTCATCCGCCGCCAATCCGTCGTCTGGACCAGCATGTTTCGGGAGGCCGTTGATTTCGCCGTCGTCGGGACACAGGTGATCAAGTTCGGCGAGTTTCTGAAGAAAGTTCCGATGCCGTCATCGTTGAACGTGTTTCATATGTCCCCGTTACGGGGCAGCGCGCTCTTCGTGATGGACGCGTTCCTCGTGTACCTGGTCGTGGACTATTTTTTTGGGGGCAAAGGTCAGACCCACGTGAAGCCCGAGGGGCGAGACTTCACGCCCGTCCAAATGAGGATCATCAAGAAACTGTTGCTACTATCGCTTGTCGATCTGGAAAAAGCATGGCAGGCCGTCGTGCCGGTCAAGGTGGAACATGTGCGTTCCGAGAGCAATCCTCAGTTCGCGATGGTGGTGACCTCATCCGAAATCGTGGTCGTCGTCACGTTGCAGGTGATCTTGGGAGAAACGGCCCGGGAGCTGTATATCGTCTACCCTTACGCCATGCTTGAACCGATCAAAGATAAACTCTAT
>JAHBWU010000079.1 GCA_019636835.1 Nitrospira sp. | reverse complement strand
CGGCAGCTGCTTGCATCAGCGGCTCAATGATGAACCCGGCCAACGCTCGATGGCGGCTTTTGAGGATCTGTTCAATCGGATCGATACAAGCCATTCGACAAGTGGGGTAGGTCAGGTTAAGCGGGCAACGGTAACAATAGGGCGGTTCCGCCTCCAGGGTCGAAAACAGCAGCGGCTTGAACCGAGAGTGGAACAGCTCGATGTTGCCGACGCTCACAGCGCCGATCGTATCTCCGTGATAGGCCAGCTTGAGGTGGAGAAAGGTGTTTTTAGGTCCGGCCTCAGGACGCCGCTGCTGCCAATATTGAACAGCCATCTTCAGCGCGATCTCCACCGCTGTAGAGCCGTTGTCGGAATAGAAAACGCGTGTGAGTCCCTTCGGCGCGATCCGGATCAATTCGCGCGCCAGTTCAATGGCTGGTGGGTTGGAGAGGCCCAGGAACGTGGAGTGGGCAATCTTGTCGAGTTGTTTTTTGAGCGCACGGTTCAGGACTGGATGTCGATGTCCGTGGAGATTGACCCAGATGGATGAGGTGCCATCCAGATATTTTTTTCCCTTCGTATCGATGAGATAAGAACCTTTGCCGCGCTCGATGATCAGCGGCTCCTCCTGCTCCCATTCCTGCATCTGGGTAAACGGATGCCAGAGATAGCGATGATCCCAGTCGATCAATTGTCGGGTTGAAGGCTTTCGTATCACGGTGAACAAGTTGCAGGGGGAGCGTATGGCCTATGGCAGAAGTAACGCTATAGGCTATGAGCCATATGCTCTTGTCGACTTCGCCCCGTGCGGCGCGTGATTATAGGTGGGAGCGATCTCTTTGACAACCTGGGAGGCAGTTACTATAATGAACCGATTTTCACGAATGAGCTAGGATTTGCAAAGCCTTATACGTAATTTTTCCATAATCGCTCATATCGATCACGGCAAATCAACCCTCGCTGACCGGTTCCTAGAAGCTACTGGCGCAGTCACTGCTCGAGAGGCGAAAGAACAGATCCTCGATGCCATGGACCTCGAGCGGGAACGTGGCATTACGATCAAGGCCCATGCAGTGGCCATCCGGTACAAGGCTCAGGATGGGAAGACGTATGCCTTGCATTTGATCGATACGCCGGGGCATGTCGATTTTACCTATGAAGTCTCCCGGAGCTTAGCGGCTTGTGAGGGAGCACTCTTGCTGGTGGATGCCACTCAGGGCGTGCAGGCTCAGACGATTGCCAATGTGAACTTGGCGATGGCCAATAGCCTGACGATCATCCCGGTCATCAACAAGATTGATCTGGCAAGTTCGGATATAGAGGGAACAAAACAGTCGATCTCGGAGGTGCTGCAGCTCGATGCCGCTGATGCCCTGCCCATCAGTGCCAAGGAAGGCAAAGGGGTATCGGAGGTGCTGGAAGCGGTCATTGCGCGGATCCCTCCCCCGTCCGGTGATCCGCAAGCGCCCTTCAAGGCACTGATCTTCGACTCCTGGTTCGATAATTACCAGGGCGTGATCGTTTTGGCAAGGCTGGTGGATGGTTCGATTCGGCCGGGCATGAAGATCAAAGTCATGTCGAATGACCGGACGTTTGAAGTCATGGAAGTCGGCCAATTCACGCCCAAGCGAACCAAGAAGGCCGAGCTGTTGACGGGTGAGGTCGGATATCTCTGCGCCAATATGAGAGAAGTCGCCGATGTCAAGATCGGCGATACGCTGACGGATGCCGTGACACCCACCGCCGCACCGTTTCCCGGATACAAAGAAGTCAAGCCGTTGGTGTTCTGTGGGCTCTATCCCACCGATACTGGCCGATATGAAGATTTACGCGACGCGTTGGTCAAACTGCGTTTGAACGACTCCTCGTTCGTCTATGAACCTGAAACATCGCTCGCATTGGGGTTCGGCTTTCGCTGCGGATTTTTGGGCCTCTTGCACATGGAAATCATTCAGGAGCGACTCGAGCGTGAATATAATCTCACTCTCCTCACAACCGCTCCGACCGTCGTCTATCGCGTGTTGACTACGAAAGGCGAAGTGTTGGAGGTCAATAACCCGACACAGCTGCCACCTCCCAGCAGTATCGACTCATGCGAGGAGCCCTTTATTTTGGCGTCGATCATTACGCCTGAGCGGTACATGGGGGCCATCCTCCAGCTCTGTCAGGAGCGCCGTGGAATCCAGCAAGGCATGCATTTTCTCGATCCGACCAGAGTGGTGATCAGTTACGAACTGCCCCTCAACGAAGTCATTCTCGATTTTTACGATAAGCTCAAGTCGCGCACGCAGGGCTATGCCTCGCTGGACTATGAGTTGCTCGGCTACCGTGAGTCCGATCTTGTCAGGCTCGATATTCTCTTGAACGGAGAGGCGGTCGATGCCTTGTCGTTTATCACGCACAAAGATCGTTCCGTCCAGCGGGGACGTCAGCTTGCCGAGAAAATGAAGGAGCTGATTCCACGGCAGATGTACGAGATTGCCATTCAGGCGGCGATCGGAAGTAAGATCGTGGCGCGTGAGACGATCGGTGCGATGAAGAAGAATGTGCTGGCGAAGTGCTACGGCGGCGACATTACGCGGAAACGGAAATTGCTGGAAAAGCAAAAAGAAGGGAAGAAACGAATGAAGGCGGTCGGCAGTGTTGAAGTCCCTCAGGAAGCGTTCCTGGCCATCTTGAGAGTCGGGGAAGAATGAGCCTCGAACAGAATCAGAGAAATGTGGATAAGCTGTCAGGTTCTTCGCGAAGCGGGGAGCAGGCATCGCTTCCGGGCGCCAAGCTTGCCGACAACACGGACCAATCGGGACGAAAGTCCATCGTCCGGGAGTATGCGGAAGCGATCATCGTGGCGATGCTTCTGGCATTCGCCATTCGCGTGTTCGTCGTGCAGGCATTTAAGATTCCATCCGGATCGATGATTCCCACCTTGCTGATCGGCGATCACATTTTGGTCAGCAAGCTCTCCTATGGCCTTCAGTGGCCGACGGATTGCCAGATGCAATGGACGTTCCCTCCGGTCAATTGCTACACATCTAATACGGTCGTGGCGTTCGGCAAGCCTCAGCGGGGCGACATCATCGTGTTTCGGTTTCCCGAGGATGAAGAGAAAGATTTCATCAAGCGCATTGTCGGGCTGCCGGGAGATACCGTCCAGCTTCGGAATAAGGTGGTGCTCGTGAACGGCCAACCGCTCGACGACAAAGCGTTTACACAACGAATCGACCCCGGCATCATCGATGGCACGGTGAATCCTCGCGATAATTTCGGACCGGTGACCATCCCAGAGGGATCTTACTTCGTCATGGGCGACAATCGCGACCAAAGTCTGGACAGTCGGTTCTGGGGATACGTGCGTGAAGAGAAAATCCGTGGGAAGGCGTTTCGTATCTATTGGTCCTGGAAGGGACAAGGAAATTGGACGGAGTGGGTTCGGTGGGAACGATTCGCCAAGGCGATTCAGTAAAGAAAATCAGCCGCGCTTCTCTTCGGAGTGACGACTCGAATGGGAAGCATGAATCTCCGTCGCCCAAGGCACTCCGACAGTATCTTCAGCGATTTCCGCACGCATCGGTCCTCGTGGTCGGCGACCTCATTCTTGATCACTATGTGATGGGGCGGGTCAGCCGAATTTCTCCGGAAGCGCCGGTTCCGGTAGTCCATGTCGAGTCGGAATCGCTTCGGCTCGGTGGGGCGGCCAACGTGTTCAACAATATCTTGGCGCTGGGGGGAAAGGCCGACCTCTGCGGCGTGATCGGATCCGATGAAAGCGGGCGCCTTCTGATGAAGGAGCTCGGCAATAAACGGTCAAGCCGCGGGGGCGTGGTGATCGATCATGATCGCCCGACGACCAGAAAAAGTCGGGTCATCGCCCATAACCAGCAGATTGTACGGTATGACATCGAGGGACGCAGCGAACTGAAGGCCGCGTTGCGGCAAAGGATTCTCCGGTATGTGGAGTCAAGGATCGGGGATTTGTCCTGCGTGGTGGTATCGGACTATGCCAAAGGAGTCGTATCGCCGGCACTCATGTCTGAAATCACACGCCTCGCTGCCTTGCGAAAAGTTCCCGTCATCGTCGATCCCAAAGTCGAACATTTCAGCTACTACAAAGGTGTCACCGTGCTCACACCGAATCATCTCGAGGCGGCTCAAGCCTCCGGTTTACACGGCGACGGCGACCAGACGATCGACGAAGCCGGAGCGATGATTCGACAGCGTCTTGGGTGCCGGTCCGTCCTGATTACACGCGGTGAAAAAGGCATGAGCTTGTACGAAGAGGACGGCGCATCGTGGCATTTGCCCACGAAGGCTCGGCAAGTCTACGATGTCACCGGGGCGGGAGATACGGTCATCGGAACCCTGGCACTAGCTCTGTCGGTCGGGGCAAGCATCAAGATTGGAGCGATCATGGCGAATTACGCAGCCGGGATCGTGGTGGGAATGGTCGGCACCGCAACCATCTCGCCCAAACAGTTGTCCGAGGCGTTTGGCGATGCCTAAAGGTTCACGATCAGTCACCGTTGTGATTCCAGCCAGATATGGCTCGTCGCGGTTCCCGGGCAAGCCGCTCGTCAAGCTGAACGGCAAGCCGATGATTCAACATGTGTACGAGCGGGCGGTGGCTTGCCGTGCCGTTTCCGATGTTTTGGTCGCCACCGACGACGAACGTATCAAACAAGCTGTCGAGCGGTTCGGCGGGCGCGTGATCATGGTCACCGGTGATTATCGGACTGGAACGGATCGGGTCGCCGCCGTGGCCCGTATGTTTGCGGGGGAATATTTCTTGGACTTGCAGGGCGACGAGATCCCATTGACTTCCGAGTTATTGACCGACCTGATCGATCCGTTTCTCGAAAGCGGGGCCGGCATGGGGACGCTCAAGCGCGTGATGGACTCTACGGAGGACCTTCTCAATTCTGCCGTGGTCAAGGTTGTGACCGATGCCAGAGACAATGCTCTGTACTTTTCGCGCTCGCCGATCCCATTCGTCCGTGATGATCAGGGAATGCAGGCGACCGGAGGGCTTCATTATGTTCATTTAGGGCTGTACATCTATACAAAGGAAACCTTGCTTCGATTCGCGGCTCTGCCGACGAGCCGCTTGGAAGATGCCGAAAAGCTCGAACAACTGCGCGCATTGGACCACGGTATTCGCATCCGCGTGTGGGAAACCAAACATGCTTCCCTGCGGGTTGATCGTCCGGAGGATGTGCCTCACGTGGCGGATCGACTGCAGCAGTTTACGGCGATCAAGCGGGAACTGGAGAACAGCGGAATGTTTTTCAAACCATGAGATTCATATCCGAGTCGGAGCGGTCTGACGTCCACGAGAAAGGGCAGCTATGAACAAGTTTATTTTCGTGACCGGTGGGGTGGTCTCATCGCTCGGAAAAGGACTGGCCTCGGCTTCCATTGGGAACCTGCTTGAAAGCCGGGGGCTGAAGATCACCTTTCTAAAGCTGGATCCGTACATCAACGTCGATCCCGGCACGATGAACCCCTATCAACACGGAGAGGTCTTTGTCACGGACGACGGAGCTGAGACTGATCTTGACCTCGGGCACTACGAGCGATTCACGACCCTGTCGCTGACCAAGGAGAGCAATTACACGACCGGTCGAATCTATCACTCGGTCATCACCAAAGAGCGTCGCGGGGATTATCTCGGCGGAACGGTCCAGGTCGTGCCTCATGTGACGGATGAGATCAAGCAAGCGATCATGCGGATTTCCAAAGGAATCGATGTCACAATCGTCGAGATCGGCGGAACGGTCGGCGACATTGAGAGCTTGCCGTTTCTTGAGGCCATCCGGCAGATGCCGTACGACGTTGGGCGTGACAACGTGTTGTACGTCCACCTGACCTTAGTGCCCTACATCGGCACGGCCGGTGAATTGAAAACCAAGCCGACGCAACATTCGGTGAACAAACTTCGAGAAATCGGTATCCAACCCAACATTCTGTTGTGCCGAACCGACCGCTATATTCCGCCGGAGCTCAAAGGCAAGATCGCGATGTTCTGCAATGTGGATAAAGATGCCGTCATCACGGCTAAAGATGTCGAAACGATCTATGAAGTGCCGATCGTATTCAGAAAAGAGGGGCTGGACGAATTGATCGTTCGCCAGCTCCATGTGGAGACCGGCCAGCCCAATCTTCGCGAGTGGGATGCGATGGTACAGAAGATCAAACGCCCGAAGCATGAAATCTCCGTCGCGTTGGTGGGCAAATATGTAGGTCTAAAAGAATGCTACAAAAGCTTGGGGGAAGCCCTGATTCACGGTGGGATCGATCATGAAACCAAGGTCAACGTCCATTGGATCGAGTCCGAAGATATCGAGCGGCAGGGGACGGAGCGCATTCTGAGAGAGGCTGACGGCATCTTGATTCCCGGTGGGTTCGGGACAAGAGGGATTGAGGGAAAAGTGACGACCATTCGGTACGCTCGGGAACGTCAGGTCCCCTTCCTCGGTCTCTGTTTAGGTATGCAATGCGCCGCCATCGAGTTTGCGCGGAATGTGGCCGGATTGGCCGGCGCCAACAGCGCCGAGTTTGACGAGCGGTCGCCCCATCCCGTGATTCATCTCATGCCCGATCAGCATGGCGTGAGTGATAAGGGTGGAACCATGCGACTCGGATCATACCTCTGCAAGTTGGGAGAGGGGACGCTTGCGCAGAAGATGTACGGCGTGAGCGAGGTCCGTGAACGCCATCGCCACCGGTATGAATTCAACAACGCCTATCGTGAGCAACTGGCTGCGAAGGGACTGGTCCTGAGCGGCGTCTCTCCTGACGGTCGGCTGGTTGAAATCATCGAACTGAAGGATCATCCCTGGTTCTTGGGAACTCAATTCCACCCTGAATACAGTTCCCGTCCGCACCGTCCGCATCCGCTTTTTAGTGGCTTCGTCGGGGCGGCGTTGCGCAAAAAACTTGGACATTAATTATAAGCTATGGCACAGCTCGTCGATATTGGAACGTTCAAAGTCGGCCAAGGACAGCGCCCGTTTCTGATTGCCGGGCCCTGTGTGATCGAGAGCGAGCAACTGGTAATGGACACGGCGGGACGAGTCGCCGAGATGACAAAGGCACTGGGTATCCCATACATCTTCAAGTCGTCATTCGACAAAGCGAACCGTACCTCCATCAAGTCATTTCGTGGTCCTGGGATCACAGATGGCCTGGCCATTCTAAAGAGGGTGAAGAACCACTTTGCTCTGCCTGTCTTGACTGATGTGCATACGGAAGAGCAGGCGACGGAAGCCGGGAAGGTCGTGGATGTCCTCCAGATTCCCGCCTTTCTCTGTCGTCAGACGGATCTACTGATTGCCGCCGCACAAACCGGAAAAGTGGTGAATGTGAAGAAAGGGCAGTTTCTCTCGCCCAGAGAAATGGGGAATGCGGTAAAGAAAGTCGAAGAATGTGGTAGCCGTCGCATTCTGCTCACCGAGCGGGGATCTTCATTTGGTTACAACAATCTCGTCGTGGATATGCGGTCCTTTCCTATTATGAGGAACTTCGGATATCCTGTCGTCTTCGATGCGACCCACAGCGTTCAGCTGCCGGGTGGTGGTGGGACGAAATCCAGCGGCCAGCGGGAATTCGTGGAACCGTTGGCTTGCGCCGCGGCAGGAGCAGGGGTCGATGGATTCTTTATGGAAGTCCATCCGAATCCCGACGAGGCGCTGTCCGATGGACCGAATATGGTACCGTTGCATCAATTGAAGTCCTTGCTGGAACGGGTTCTGCGTATATGCGACGCAGCAAAACCAAGAAGTTGATGTCGTCCGGTCGAGTTTCAAAGGCTGAGAAGATGCTCGGCAGCCTCGCCGACGGTCGGCGTGTCCTCGAAATCGAAGCGCGAGCCGTTCAATCGCTTGTGGATCGGCTGGATGCCAAGTTTGCCAAAGCCGTGGATCTGCTCGTCCAATGCAAGGGAAAGGTCGTCGTTTCCGGCATGGGGAAATCGGGTTTGATCGGACAGAAAATTGCCGCGACACTCGCCAGCACCGGCACCTCGTCGTTTTTCCTGCATCCCGCCGAAGGCGTGCACGGAGATCTGGGCATGTTGGCTCGTCGGGATGCGCTGGTCGCGATTTCCAACAGCGGCGAGACGCAGGAGTTGCTTCAATTGCTTCCATATGTCAAACGTCTGGGCATTCCGGTGATCGCGTTCACGGGACGGATGAATTCGACACTGGCCAAAAATGCCGATGTCGCGCTCGATGTGTCGGTGCAAGAAGAAGCCTGTCCCATGGGATTGGCTCCGACCGCCAGCACAACTGCCACATTGGCATTAGGCGATGCCTTGGCCGTCGCCCTCTTGCAAAAACGGGAGTTCAAGGAAGAGGATTTTGCCCGGTTCCATCCCGGCGGCACTTTGGGACGCCGGTTGCTGGTCAAGGTGAAAGATCTCATGCATGCCGATTCAGAGATCCCGATGGTCCAAGCCGCCGTCGGGGGCATGGCGGCCATGCTTGAAATGACGGCCAAAAAACTCGGTATGACGACCGTGATCGATCAAGAAGGTGCGTTAGTTGGGGTGATTACCGACGGCGACTTACGACGCTTTATCCAACGGGGCACGGATTTGGTCAACACGACGGCAAGCGAGCTGGCCTCGCACAATCCAAAAACGGTCGGACCGCACGAATTGGCGGCAACGGCAGTAGAGATGATGGAGCGGTATTCGATCACGACCTTGGTGGTGACGGAAGACGGTCGGACGGTTCGTGGCGTGATTCATTTGCATGACTTATTAAAAAACGGGATTGTCTAGGAGTTAGGTGCATCCATGAATCGTGTCTTAGAAGTGTGGCGAGACATCGGGCAGGACTCGCTCAATCTACCCAATCTCCTGACTCTCGTCCGCATTCTCTTGATTCCCGTCTTCATCATTCTCTTCGTCAACCCAACGCCCGATCAGTCCCTGGCGGCAGCCATTGTCTTTACCGTCGCGGCTGTGACGGACATGTTGGACGGCTACATCGCACGGCGAACCGGCCAGGTGACAAAGCTCGGCAAACTGCTCGATCCGATCGCGGACAAACTCTTGGTCTTGTCGGCGCTGATTCTCCTCATGAACGTGGATCGGGTCAGCGCGTTGGTCGCTTTGCTGATCATCGCGCGCGAAGTCGCGGTGACCGGCATCCGCGCCATTGCTGCAGGAGAAGGGATGATTATCCAGGCTGAGACGACCGGCAAGTATAAGATGACGCTCCAAGTCGTCGCCATCATCCTGCTGATCCTGGAAGGGACAGGCCTCGCTGAACTCGGCAATATGCACCTAGCCGGCACCGCCACCTTGTATCTGTCGCTGGTGCTTGGCTATGTTTCCGGCAGTCAGTATGTGTGGAGCTTTTGGAAGCAGGTCGTCGCGAAGGGACTGTAGTCAGGATGTTGAAACTAGACCCCAGCTTTGTTCTCGCATCGTTCAGACCCTCAACATACCCCAGAGGGTATGCCTCGGCCCTTCACTCGCTGTGGCCTCGCTGGACGTCTAGTTTGAACATCCTGTAGTGCGTTGAAATTGAACTCCTCGGTCAACTCTCTTCGGCATTGATG
Organism: Nitrospira sp.; assembly: GCA_019636835.1. Classification (GTDB taxonomy): domain Bacteria; phylum Nitrospirota; class Nitrospiria; order Nitrospirales; family Nitrospiraceae; genus Nitrospira_D. The sequence goes on along the minus strand of JAHBWU010000079.1, from coordinate 6,221 downwards.
TCACCAGGACGGACCTGACATGGGTTTGAAATGCCGGGACGTCCGCCGAGCACCACTTCCACATCAAATAATTATCTGCACCAGTCTCTTCCTCCTCGGCACAGCCTGTACAGAAAGCGGAACGCCTCCTCAGTTAGAAGCCTATGCCTATTCGAGAGCTCCGGCGGCGACCCGATGTGAAGCAGGCGCACGAACTGGTCGCGCGGGCGCAACCGATGGGAAAGTCTCGTCCGACGACATTCGGTATATGGTTCGCACACCATCGAACTACGATGCCACGTTTGCGCATTCCCTCTTGATGGTCTATTCCCCAGCTGGACAGAGTCGCTGGGCGGCTGAAAGATTCACAGGCCTCACGACCGTCGCTACCGGTGCCGGGTTTGTTGTTGCATACGTCGATCACCGACCGCTTAGCGTCTCTACCATCGAACAGCTTGGGACAATCCCCGACCTGGTTGCAAAGGAGTGGTGCATCGACGAGCACAGAGTGTATGTCACCGGCCATTCGGACGGTGGCACCGCGTCCTTGATGTTATCCGTACTCGAAAAGACGAAGAAGGTACCGGCCGCGATTGCACCGAGTGCCGCTGGGGTGACCGGCAAGGATCTCGATGCTTTTCAATGTCCGGCTCCCATACCAGTCATGATCATGCACAGCAAGAACGACAGTCTCTTTCCCGGTTGGGGTGCCCAAACATCGGCCTGGTGGGCGGGCTGCAATCGCTGTGATCTTAACAAGACAAAAATGGTAGAGGGCGGATGTCGCGCGTATCAACAATGTGTGTCAGGAGGCACGACACTCTACTGCGAAGGAACAGGGAATCATCGGGACTGGCCGAATCTGAATCGTGTCATGCTGGAGTTTTTTACTCATCCGGAAAAGTTCCAGTGATGGCAGTGCATCAAGTTCAGAGTGGCTGGAAAAAGTTGCGGAACGCTTGTGTTGCCTCCTTTACATTCCTGTGATAATCCGTTCGCCCTGAGCTTGTCGAAGGGCTTACCCGGGTCCCGCAGTTGAACAGTTGCGAGCACGATCGAGCGATCAGAAACCCTCGCAAGATGGGAAGATGATGCAGTCTCAGGGAAGAGGGTCATGCCCGCGGAAGCGGGCATCCAGGTGTTCCGGACTTCCTGGATTCCCGCTTAAAGCACGCGGGAATGACGAGAGGGGCAGTGGGCAACTGCGGAATACGGGATGAATGATCTAGGGCTCGTCATTGCCCTCACTTTATACGGCTATTTCCTGGGAGCTGTCCCTTTTGGAGTCGTTATCTCAAAAGCGATGGGCCTGCCAGATCCCCGCACAGTCGGGAGCAAGAATGTCGGATTCACCAACGTCCTCCGTGTGTCGGGCAAGAAGGCCGGCACCCTCACCTTGGTTGGTGACATGGGCAAAGGGTGGGTGATGGGCTTTGCAGCGATGCAATTGCTACAGGATGAATGGGCCGTTCTCGTTGTCGCGCTCGCTCCGTTTCTCGGACACCTATTTTCGCCGTTTCTCGGATTCCAAGGAGGGAAAGGAGTGGCGACGGCGTTGGGTTCCGTCCTCGGTGTGGCACCGCTGATCGGTCTGGTGTTGCTTCTGGCCTGGATCGGAGCTGTGGCTTTCTGGCGCTATTCTTCGGGTGGTGCGCTGACGGCGTTCGGACTCTTTCCCATCATCGCCGCGCTGATTCGCCCGACGACCGCCTTCATGTCATTTGCTGTGCTCGTGACCGGGCTCATCGTGATCAGGCACAAGGGGAATATTGAGCGGTTGTGGAAGGGGACGGAGAGTAAAATGGGGGAGCGGAAGAATTAGGGGATCAGCCAGGCCGTCCTTCTTGCTCGCCGAACGCGCACCCTCAGAAGGGCCTCGTTCGATGCGCGCAGTGAACGACAACCTGTCGCTCCCTTCCTTTCTTTTGAGAGAAGAACAAGAAATCTGTGCGCGCAGTTCTGGATTCAAATCGGCCCGCTTCACGGTTTGGTCAGAGCGCGTTTCGGATTTCACTGAAGACCTCTGAAAACAAAAGCGTCCTACCTCGGAATCTCACCTGCTGGTGAGAAACGTAGCATGCAGATCGGTCCTTCGATTCGAAGAGAAGTAATGTCTTCCAGATCGTGTCAAAAGCCTTTAGGACATCCCGTCGATCAACTCGTGTGGGAACTATGTTTACGTTGATGGCCTTCGTACGTCGAGTGGTCGGATTGACTCGTGCAATGTACTTCTTATCGCCGTAGGCACTGTGTTTCGAGGCCGAGTGAAGCAGCATGTTAGGAGAGCCGGAACACGAATACTCAATCTCCCAAAGATGATTGTGGAAGATTGAGTCCCGAAGAACGTAGAGGTCAATCAGCGCCTTCTTGTGACGGAGCTTCGGAAATACGGAGAGGACGACGTCGGTAGCTGAGCGAGCGGAAGGCGGGATCTGTGCATTTTGAACAAACCTCAACCGAACGATGTAGGACTCGAACATGGCTGCCAGCAGGAGAATGACAGAGGCCGAATAGCCATGTTCGTAGAATCCAGACTGAACTTTGTTCGGGCGATGATGCTTCCATTGAAGCCAGCGTTCTACGAGGTTGGCAATAGGCTGAAAGTATGAAGAGCCAAGTATGCTGACTAACTTTTCCGTCGGACGGGCCATAGAACGCGCTCTAACGAAAAGCTTAGCCGTGCCGCATGGCGGCAACAATGGCCTCACGCATTGAGGGCCACTCAGTACATCTGAACTTCTGTTTCAGGAAATCTACCTGCTTTTGCTTGCGGCCTCGGCGTTCGTTGATTAATTCGCGTACCACGGCAATGGCGCTAGCGCGGTCTTTGCTTGGGTCAATAGGTGTTGTTGGTATTGAGTGTCGTTTCAGGAAATTGCATGTCTTACATGAAAGCGCGAGATTCTACAGTGCTTCACGCTCATCTGTCCTCGGAAGGATGTGATCGATTTGCCAGGTATCATAATCATCTACTGACGCGATCAAATCGCGAGAGCAGTACTCGCAGCGGAAGTCCGCTCCGATTCCAAGATCTACAGCTTGTGCGGACCACCCCCACGGCTTCAGCATCTCGAAGATCTCATCCCGTGTCATACTGCATCCCCTTTGCAGCTCAATTATTGAATCTACTAACCGGCACAGTACATCAGGCGGACCGAAAACTGGCGAGTGATTCTTGTGCGTGTTTAATCACTGCCAATACTCTCTCGCACGAAGGATCAAGCCGCACTGTTCTCCTGAGGATGCAATTCCTAACGGGAGAGTTACCGCAGCGCTAAGTGGTGCGGGGCGGCTTTCTGCGAGTTCGGGTAGAGCGTCGGGTTATGCGTGTTGTTTTCTCAGTCAATATGAGTAAGCCGGCGAGTGCTTCATTAACTGCTTTTGAGGTGGGAAATGCCTTGGCAATAGCCGGCTCCAAAAGGGCAACTGAAGTTCCTGCGGCTACTGCCGAATAAAATTTCCCTCTTTCCAGTTTTGTAAAGTCAGACCGTTTATACTCGGAACGCATTTCGTCTCTAACCCTCTTCATATAATTTCCTTTCGCTGCGCGTCATGCAACGGGCATTGATGATTCGAATTGCGTCGGGCCGATACGTATGTGAAACGGTCAGTAGTCTGCCTAAGCGGGACATTCCAAAGGTAATATACCGCAGTTCGCTGATAGAGTGATCTGGATCAGGGCCTGAAAGGGCTAGACGATCCAGAAATACCGACCCCGCTTCGTCGAATGATACTCCGTGTTTGCGAAGATTGAGCTCGGCTTTGCGCGGATCCCACTCAAACCTCACAGCCAAATCCAGCTCCTTGTGCCACGCATAACAACCTGTCGCTCAGCCGCGAGCTGCAGTCGTACTCACGCGCATGAGTCTAAACCAACTGCCGCTCGTTGGCTACAGTGGCGTGTCATAACACTCGAGGTGACCACGTGATCTACCTTTCCTTTCGCTCGATGACATCCACGCCAGCGCGCGCAATGCAAAGGCACCATGAGGGATGGAGTGAGCCGGAGGGGCTGTCTACCGCGACAAAATTCGAAAGATACATCATCAAGGCAGAAGTTATCCGCTTAAATCCTGAATCATCCAATTAGCCCAGTGAATTGACTCTCCTCAACCCCCTTCATATAATGCGATCCGTTCGCAGTTTGCTTTATCCGACCTACACTTATGCGATCGCTCTTCAAGGGAAATGCAGCGGAAAAGCTGGCGAAAGTTCGAGCCGGTCTTCGCCATGCGTTTGCCGTTCGGCCTGAGACTAAGCCTCTTTCCATCGAGGATGTCCAATTGTTGGAGCGGATTGCTGAGACGATCGTCAAGCGTGGCATGGCGGCTCCGGCAACGATGTTTTTGGAATCCATGGGGCCCATGAATTTTCTGGGAAGTCAGGCGCTGCATTTTATTACACCGATCATCGATTGCGCGTTCAATGTCAAGGAAGTCGAGCAAGTCGCGCGATTGCTCGAGCGTCGGGACACGGTGTCTCGCCTTATTACCATCATTGAGGCTAAGTCTGCTCCAAGGGGAGCACCGGCTCAATGACAGCTTCCGCTTCTACCCCTCCCAAAATCGATCGTCCTCTCAACGTCATTGTCGCTACCGATTGCGGCAGTACCACCACCAAAGCCATTCTCATCGAAAAAGTCGGAGATGAGTATAGGCAGACCTATCGCGGTGAAGCGCCGACAACGGTCGAGGCCCCGTTTGAGGATGTGACGCGAGGCGTGCTCAATGCCATTGCCGAAATCGAGGAGCTCTCCGGTCGGAAGATTTTGGATGGTGACAAAATTATCACGCCCTGCCGGGATGAAAAGACCGGTGTCGATATCTATATCTCCACGAGCAGCGCCGGCGGTGGTTTGCAGATGATGGTGACGGGTGTCGTACAGAACATGACGGGAGAAAGCGCGCAACGTGCCGCGCTGGGTGCTGGGGCCATCGTCATCGACGTGTTGGCGGCCAACGACGGCCGGTTGCCTCACGAAAAGATCGAGCGTATCCGGTCCATGAGACCGGACATGATTTTGATGTCCGGTGGGACTGACGGAGGGGCCGTCACGCATGTAGTGGAGATGGCGGAATATGTGTCGGCGGCGGAACCACGACCACGGTTCGGCGTGACGTACAAGTTGCCGCTGATCTACGCAGGCAACAAGGAAGCCCAACCGCAAGTCAAAAAGATCCTGGAAGACAAATCGGCGCTGGTCGTCACGGACAACATCCGTCCGGTATTGGAACGAGAAAATTTGGCGCCGGCACGAAACAAGATTCATGACCTGTTCCTCGAACACGTCATGCAGCAGGCGCCCGGTTACAAGAAACTCATCGACATGGCTGGGGCGCCCATTATGCCGACTCCTGCCGCAGTCGGCCGCATTATGGAGACAATCGCCAAACGGGAACATTTGAATCTGATCGGCGTGGATATCGGTGGAGCGACGACGGACGTCTTTTCTGTTTTCGGTGGCGTATTCAATCGGACGGTCAGCGCCAATCTTGGCATGTCGTACAGCGTCTCGAACGTACTGGCGGAAGCGGGACTCGCCAACATCATGCGTTGGGTGCCGTTCACGATTGATGAGCAGACGTTGCGCAATCGCATCAAGAACAAGATGATCCGCCCCACGACCATTCCTCAGACGCTAGACGAACTGCAAATCGAACAGGCAATCGCGCGGGAAGCTTTGCGGCTGGCCCTGATTCATCATAAATCGCTCGCCACTGGGTTAAAGGGTGTGCAACAAGAAAGGACGATTTCGGATGTCTTCGAGCAGCAAACCTCCGGCAAGACGCTGATCGATATGTTGAAGCTGGATCTGGTCGTCGGAAGCGGCGGCATCCTCTCGCATGCGCCACGTCGGATCCAATCGATGCTGATGATGGTCGATGCCTATGAGCCGATGGGCTGTACGCGATTGTCGGTCGACAGCATCTTCATGATGCCGCATCTCGGTGTGCTCTCCACAATCAATGAGAAAGCGGCGACAGACGTATTCGTTCGAGATTGCATGATCTATCTCGGAACCTGTGTGGCTCCGATCGGAGAGGGAAAGGACGGCGATCTCTGTGCCGACTATGAAATTACATGGCCTGATGGGAAGACCACGAAGGAGCGATTGAAATTCGGTGAACTGCGACTGTTTCCATTGGCGTCCGGCAAACAAGCCACGATCAAGGTTCAGCCTGTCAGACAGGTCAATATGGGTGCGGGCGCAGGCGCGGCGATCACGAAAGAAGTTCATGGTG
>JAHBWU010000078.1 GCA_019636835.1 Nitrospira sp. | reverse complement strand
ATCGAGAAGTGCAAAGGGTGGCATATTAGCATGCGTGTTCATGACCGGCAAGGTGACTAACCCTCGCCATTGCCATTAAGTTTGGCGGGAGGCAATTCCCGTATCAAGAAGATCACCGTGAGGTGTTCCTCGACGAATGTATTGGGTGAAGTTTTTCGGTGAGCAACGGGGATGGGCGAGACAGCAGACAGCCTGACCGGACCATTCATACTAGGAATGGGGCACCCTCTGTCGTATGGGTTGACATTACAGGAGTCCAACGGTACAACGCTATACGACATCGCGTGTTTTTGCAGTCTCGGTCATTCTACTATCTACTATTTAGCTAGAGTGGCAGCTCCGCGGCATCCTTTACCATGCGAGAGTGGCGGAACTGGCAGACGCGCGAGACTTAGGATCTCGTGGGTAACCGTGGGGGTTCAAGTCCCCCCTCTCGCACCACAAGTACGATCTTCTTGGAAGGGAGTCCGATCGCGACGATGAAAATGGAAGTGACCGAGTTAGGACCGATGAAACGCGCCTTGAAAATCGAGGTGCCGGCCGATGAGGTGACACAACAATTTTCACGAGCGTATTTGGAACTCAACCGTCAGGTTCAGATTCCAGGGTTCCGACCAGGAAAAGCCCCTTTGGCTATTTTGGAAAAACGTTATGCCAAAACCGTCGAAGAAGATGTCATTCGAAAGCTCGTCCCGGATTTCTACGATCGGGCCATCAAACAGGCCGGGATCAGTCCAGTAGTGGTGGATATTCCCCCTCTGGATCGGGTCAAAATCAAAAAAGACTCCCCATTTACTTTCACGGCAACAGTCGAAATCAAACCCACGATCGAACTTCGCGACTACAAGTCCCCCAATCCCATGTCCCTCAAGGCCGACAAGCGCACGGTTGCGGAAGAACAGGTAGACCGGGCCCTGGAGGTATTGCGTGAACAACAGGCTCGACTGGATGAGGCTCAAACCGGTACGATTTTATCCGACGGGGATTATGCCATCGTCGATCTCGAAGGCTTTCTGGATGGTGTTCCTCTCGAAGGCACAAAGAAGGAAGGTCAGCTTCATAAGGTGGGATCGAAAGCAGCCTTGCTGGGGATTGAAATCGACGCCCATCTGATCGGAAGACAGGCAGGGGATATTATAGAAATTCCTCAGACCTATCCGGTGAGTCATCCTGACCAACGAGTCGCGGGAAAAGCCGTCCGGTTCCGCCTAGTCATAAATGGAGTCAAGCAGAAGAAGCTCCCCACCCTTGATGATGAGTTCGCCAAGGATTGCGGACCATACGCATCACTCCACGAGTTACGGGACAAGTTGCGTGGCCAAATGGAAAAGGCGCTCAAGAGGGATATCGAGGAGTCCTACAAGGATACTCTTCTTAAGCGCCTCATCGACACCCATCATTTCGATCTCCCTGACACACTCGTAGAACGAGAGCTCAGCACGATTGTGCGGCAGAAATTGCAAACACAACAGCGTGGCAAAGTCACCGATTCCCTTCCTGCACCTGATGCGGAAGAACTGAAGAGGATTCGCGAAGAGCATCGTGAGGAAGCCAATCGTCGCGTGAAAGCGGGATTGATTCTTGAGACCATCGCTGAGAAAGAAGGCTTGTCGGTGAGCCAGGACGATCTGAACAATGAAGTGACTCGACTAGCCACGGAACTCAGGGTGCCGATGGCCGATCTTGTGAAAATGATCCAGGCAGGCGGCCAGGACTCCATTGAGGAGTTACGTGCAAGGATCTTGGCCGACAAGGCGCTGGACATCGTCTATCGTCAAGCGGTCATTCAGGGATAAGCGCGGCGATTGTTGCATGCGGAATTACAGCAGCCGGAAGTTGTCCAGGAAAGGAATTGAGCAATTATGTTGGTTCCGATCGTAGTTGAACAAACCAATCGAGGCGAACGAGCCTACGACATCTATTCACGCCTTCTCAAAGATCGCATCATTTTCCTTGGAGCCCCGATCGACGACGTTTTTGCCAACTTGGTGATTGCGCAACTTCTCTTTCTTGAAGCGGAAGACCCCGAGAAAGATATTAATCTCTATGTCAATTCGCCGGGAGGCAGTGTGACAGCCGGATTGGGCATCTACGATACCATGCAATATGTAAAGCCCCCGATCAATACCATCTGCCTCGGTCAGGCGGCCAGTATGGGAGCGCTCCTATTGACCGCGGGAACAAAAGGCAAACGGTTTGCCTTGCCCAATGCCCGGGTGATGATCCATCAACCGTTGGGAGGATTTCAGGGACAGGCAACGGAGATAGATATCCACGCTCGAGAAATTCTCAAGATTCGCGAACGTCTCAATGAAATCATGGCCAAGCACACTGGGCAGCCGATCGAGAGGATTGCGCATGATACGGAACGGGATTATTTCATGTCCGGCGAAGAAGCGAAGCGGTACGGACTCATTGACGAGGTTATTACACGGCCACCAAAATTTATGAAAGCAGTAGAATCCGGCGACGGGGCAAAAGACGGGATCAAAGGCAAGTAACGCAGGAGGATACATGGCCAAGCAAGAAAAGATAGACCGACACTTGCGATGTTCTTTCTGTGGGAAAAGCCGTGATGAGGTGCGAAAGCTGATTGCCGGACCGACGGTTTATATCTGTGATGAATGCGTCAACCTTTGTAACGACATCATTGCGGAGGACTGGGAAGAAGCCAAAGAAGAAATTTCATCCAAACTCAAGAAACCGGCGGAAATCAAACATCACCTCGATCAGTACGTCATCGGGCAGGAGCGGGCTAAACGCATTCTGTCTGTGGCCGTGCACAATCATTACAAGCGTATCTCGTCGAAGGAAAAAGAGGTCGATGATATCGAGCTCCAGAAGGGCAATATCCTTATGGTGGGTCCGACCGGCACGGGGAAGACCCTCTTAGCACAGACCTTGGCCAAGTATCTTGACGTCCCCTTTACTCTCGCTGATGCCACGACACTGACAGAAGCCGGTTATGTGGGCGAAGATGTCGAGAATATCATTCTGAAACTCTTGCAAGCTGCAGAGTACGATGTAGAACGGGCTGAACGCGGGATCGTGTACATCGATGAAATAGATAAGATCAGCCGAAAAAGTGATAGCCCGTCTATTACACGGGACGTTTCGGGAGAAGGTGTTCAACAAGCCTTGCTGAAGCTGATTGAGGGCACAGTCGCGAATGTTCCTCCACAAGGCGGGAGAAAACATCCGCATCAAGAATTTATTCAGGTCAACACCAGCAACATTTTGTTCATCTGTGGTGGAGCGTTTGTCGGTTTAGAGCAGATCATTGAACAGCGTCTGAATCGAAAGGCTATGGGATTTGGGGCTGAAATCCGCGGAAGAAGCGATATTCGTTTAGGTGACCTGCTGGCCAGGGTTCAGCCCGAAGATTTTTTGAAGTACGGCCTGATACCCGAATTCGTAGGACGGTTACCGGTCGTGGCTACGTTAGAGGAGTTGGACGAGCGGGCTTTGATCCGTATCCTTACCGAACCACGCAATGCGTTGACCAAGCAGTACGAAAAACTTCTGTCGTTCGAAAAGGTCAAGCTTCGATTCACGGAGGGGGCGTTGGGGGCGGTAGCACGAAAAGCCTATGCGCAGAAGACTGGTGCCAGAGGCCTTCGGGCAATCCTGGAAGAAGTGATGCTCGACGTCATGTACGATGCCCCCTCTCAGAAACAGATCGTCGAGGTGGTGATCACGGAAGAAGCAATCTTGGGCAAAAACCCGCCGATGCGCATATTTGAACATGAAAAAGACGCTAAGACGGCGTAAAAATTGTAGAAATTTCTATAAATGATCGATGGCCCCCTAGCATATAACGCGTCGGGGGCCGAATCGCTCTCTTTTCCGGCCAAATAGTTCTCTCCCTCTCATTGTCTAGCACCTCCCTCTTTCTCGACAATCAGAAACGCCGCGCTATACTTGCCTCGTGCGTCTGTCGGATGGAGGAATTGTGAAATACCCTGTTTCTTCGAGTCTTCGGCACAAAGGCAAAGTCATCGAGCTTGATACGGCACGTGAAATGGTTGTCTTGTTGGGTGTCAATGGAGATGTAATCGGCAGCCTGTCCTGGGACTTCGTCATTGATCAAATTCTTGCCTACCGCAAGGTGTCGGTTCAAAAAGAAGTCCGGTCAGAACCGCGAATTTCGCTAGCCTTCCGGGTGCGCTACAACAGTCCCGAGGGGCCGAGATTTGAAAGTCGAGCAGGTGGTATTGGCGGCGGAGGGTTATTTATCGAAAGCCAGACCCCACTTCCCGTAGGGACCAGACTGGCTATGGAGTTCTCGCTTCCGGAGAAATCCGAGGAATGGATGCCGGCAAAAGGAACTGTCGCCTGGGTTTGTCCGAAAGCCGATCAATATACGTTCAGTCCTGGAATGGGGGTACGATTCACTGAGATAGCGGAGGATATCCGCGATCGAATCCATGAATTAGTGAAATCAATCCAGAACATAGATCAAGCAGCCTAACTCCGTTCCTGACTTAGACTACCCAGAAAAAAGGAATTGGTCCTATGACGTTTTCCGTCGTTTCCACTTCCGGGCATCAGGGGAAATCTCTCGTTATTGATTCTGGGCGAGAGATGATCAACGTCCATGACACCTCGGGTCACCTTTTGGGCAGCATGTCATGGGGTGCGATCATCGAGCGAGTACTTGTCAACGGAGAAGATGCCCGGTTTGCCCATTGTCGTACCCAGCCCCGCGCGCCTCTGGCACTGAAGGTCCGGTACACGACGCCAGAAGGAAAGCAGGTTGATAGTCTAACCGGTGGAATCGGCGGCGGCGGGCTCTTTATCGAGAGCGGTGCTCCTCTCAGTCCGGGCACAGAGCTGACGGTCGAATTTGCGCTTCCGGATCGGCCATGGGACAAGCTGAAAGCAAAGGCGAAAGTCGCCTGGGTCCGCAACAAGCCGGAACGATACCTTTTGTTTCCAGGCATGGGCGTTCAGTTCATGGAATTGGATAAGAAGATACAGGAGCAACTGGTCGGACTGGTTGATGCCTTGAATCGAAGTCGAAACGTCTCGTAAGAACGTGCGAACTGATCAGGATGTAACGTCCAGACGGTCATTCTCTCGGGCTATGGCTACTGCCGACATAGATCCGTTCCTCCAGAACCGAAGCCGGTGAGCTGTTTTCGCCAAACCAACTACATCCATCCCTTAGCCGATACCCACGGACGCAGCACGTCTGACGGACTTTCGTTTTTTTCTGGCATCGATGGTCCATTGATAAACAATGGATTAGGGTAGGTACTACCCCTGGACGGCGCGCTGCAATGATACATCGCTGATACTCAGTTCCAATGTCCTGTTCAACAGACATATCAGGTTCCAGGACGTCTTAGTAACGGCCTATAGCGACAATAATCGTCTATGGCAGTGGTGCGAAAAGAGCATACATCAGTCGGCAGGAATTTTGAGAGAAATATGGAGATCCGTTGAGATGAAAATCACGCAGATTTCTAAGAGTCCTCTTGCATCGGTGGTGGTTCTTTAGCCGCTTCGATGGATTGCTGGATTTCTTTTTTGGCCGCATCCATTTCGGCCTGAATCGTAGACATTTGAGGATCGACGTTATGGCGGACATCGGTCACGGCTTGCCGGAACGTTCGCACGACTTCTCCCAGGCCTTCACCGAGATTCTGCAGGTCATCGGGCGATACTGCTGCTGATTGCGGCGACTTGGCTTTGAGCGCGGCCTGTTGTGCCTGTACGCGAGCCACCGCATCTTTGTTCACAATGGCGGAGGGACGTTTAGCGGTCGCTTTTGTTTGGGAACCAGCCGGCAAAGGTGGATACGAAGCGTGAGCCCTCGGAGGAGGAGCGGCAGCCCGTTCCTCCATCGATAGCACCGGGTCGGAGGCAGATGCCGATGCTTGATTGGAGGAAGGAGCCCGTGTCTGCGGAGTCTGAAGGCTTGTGTTGTACAACAACGAGGCGGTGGTGCCGGGCGTCAGTTCCGGACCAGGGACATGAGGAGCCTGTGGTCTAGTTGTTGCTGGCGATGATCCCGTGGTTGGAGGAGGAACTGTCGCTGCGATGTTTGTCGAAGTCTGAATTGCTTGTGGCTGCTCGGATTCTTGTTGGAGCTGGCCTGAAACGGACTGGGGCACGTCGTTGACTTCTTTTCTAAACCCTTTCAACGCCTTGCCGACACCCTCGCCGATCTGCGGCAGACGGCCCGCTCCGAAAATGATCAGCACGATGACCAGAATGATAATGAGTTCCGAGAAACCCATTGTGCCGAACATGTACGGCCTCGCATGTGATTAGGAAGGTACCTTTGCCGGATAAGTGAATCTAGCCGCCTCTTAGATATGGTGTCAAGAAAGGGTCAGAGCAGAACGGTCAGATAGGAAAGGTCAGAGAAGAGGTATGATTTCTGTCTGAAGTGGTAAGCCATGCACGACGGCTTTTCGATCCGATACATAGACGTCAAGTTCACTCCTGATCCCAAACTCTCCCGGCAGATAGATCCCCGGTTCGATAGAAAAGCAAGTTCGCGGCAGGAGCCGACGATCGTCCTGAGTTTCCAGGTTGTCGATATTGGCTCCGTTACCATGGACTTCCTCACCGATCGAGTGGCCGGTTCGATGAATGAAGAAGTCGCCGTAGCCTGCCGCTCGAATCGTATTGCGGCAGACATCATCGACTTCCCATCCGCAAGGAAATCGGCCTGTAGCCACCTGATCCTGGACGAACGACAATGCCGCATCGCGTCCGCGCCGAACATGTTCAAAAATCATGCGCTGCTTTGCTGGTACTTGCATGCCGGTATAGCCTGTCCAAGTGATATCCCCATAGACCGATCCCGGTGCCGTTTGTTTTGCCCATAAATCGATCAGAACCAAATTGTCTCGCGTGATCAGCGAAGAGCCTGACTCAACCGGACCATAATGTGGATCGGCACTATGGGCATCAACAGCTGCAATCGGAGCACTGGACGTCGTCATGCCCACATCGCGAATACGTGAGAGAATGAACTGTTGTAGGTCATATTCAGATAACGGACGTTCGTTGGTGAGACAAGTCGCTACATGGGAGAAGGCCTCGTCGACGATGTTTCTGAGTGTCGTCACGGCGTACCGATGGGATTCCAGTTGGTCATCCGTCCAAACGGCCTCGAATCGTTGGACGAGGTCGGCTGATGTGACGACATCGACGCCAAGACTTCGAATCAACTCGACAGTACCCGCATCAACTCTGGACAGATACGGAACAGCGTTGAATGGTGAGTACTGCATGGCGATTCGACGTCGACCTTGCAACAGGGAAGCCAATAACGCATGTTGCTGTTCCCATGAGACGTACTGTTGGACCTGACCGGGTAACTCATCCAGCATATGTGGTTCGATCCTGTGCAGGAGTTTGACCGGTTCTCCTGAAGTGGGGATCCAATAGTACCAGCGTCGAGTGACATGCTGGGTCGGATCGAGGAGCAAAACTCGATAGGCGAGCGGGTCACTGCCGCGAAAGTCGTAGAAAAGCCATCCATCTACCGTGCCCATGTCTCCGAGTGCTTCTTGGATCGCAACGATCCGCGTTTGGTGGGCCACGCCGCTCATGGGTTTCCATCTTATCCCCGGGGTACAGGGACGTCAATCAACCCCCCAGATCTCCGTGTGATTCATGGTACAATGGAGCCCCATGGTTCCAGAATCAATTCGAGACCTCCCGTCTTACCGAGTCACGTTCTTCTTCGGGCCTGAGTTGGTCGATGGACAACCCGATGTGCTGGTGTGTGTGTTCAACGTGAAAAAACGGAGTTGGAAAGCGGGCATCCAGGTCTCTGTCGAGATGAGCACCGACCAACTGTCGGTTCTTCGAGAGAAGATGCGCCTTGCTGATCGACTCGCAAAAAGTTTGACGGCACTCGACCCTCGCGAGCGTCCTCACTATCAAGAACGTATAGCGGATTTCTTTGCACAAGCTGTTTGTTGGTGCAAGCTGGATCTCAGACTGCAGGCGGGTCTGGCTCAAGAAAATCAGCGGATCCGAGCCGATGAATTGACGATCGAATTGGATCAGGAGGCAGGCAATCGCATAGACTATGTTCTCGCCTATATTTTGGGGGAGTTGGATTTGACCCCTGATCGTTCGGTGCCATCATCCTGTTAATATCGAGGTCCATAGGGGATTGCATTCAGCGGCGAATTTGTTATAACGCATGCCAGGAGTAGAGTATGATCGTTCATGCATTTCCATCGTTGTGGATTTGAAAAGGAAGGAGGCGTTTCACATGAGACTCCCAATCGTGGTTCTCATCGTTGTCATCACCTACTGTTCGATCCTTGTCGCTCCGGCCTGGAGTCAATCGTCATCCGCTGAGGCTCAGCAAGGGACCTATTCCGGAGCCGGGATGGGAGCTGCGTCGGCCGTCGCCACGATCTTGTATTTCCCGTTTAAAGCGGCATTTGCCATAGGAGGTGGAATAGTCGGCGGTCTCGCCTATGTTTTTTCGGGATTCAGTGAGCCAACGGCCAAGAGTATCTGGGTTCCCAGCATTCTCGGAGACTATGCCATTATTCCTGAGCATCTTACCGGTGATCGGCCCATCCGTTTTCTCGGTGTTGCTGCAGAAAATGAGGGAACTGCCGTCATGCCTGCCCCGACGAACTAGCCTACGCAGTGAGTATGAAACCTGTCATTGGCGTGACCTCTGACTTTAATGCTGGTGACAGGAAGGATATGGGCGGGCACGAGCCAACCTACTTCTTGCGGGCTCGCTACATTCGCGCCGTTGAAGAGCTCGGCGGTATTCCTCTGATCCTTCCTCTGGTGGCGGAACCGTCCGCCCGACGTCGGCTTCTTGACCGTGTCGATGGGCTGCTCATCACCGGCAGCGGACCGGATCTTCCGCCGAGTCTCTATGGAGAGCGGCAAAGCTACAAGTTTCCGCTGGTGAGCGAACGGCGCGCCAGTTTTGAGTTGGAGTTAGTCCATCAAGCAAGGAAACGGGATCTTCCGCTCCTAGGAATCTGTGGAGGGATGCAGACGGTGAATGTCGCCTGTGGAGGGAGTCTGTATCAGGATATTCCCGCGCAAGTCCCCGGCGCGTTGGATCATCGTCAAAAAGCGAAGGCTATCCATGTCGCACACCCGGTGACCGTGACACCCAAAAGCCTCTTGAACAAGGTGGTCGCCAGGAGAAGGCTCATGGTGAATAGTTCCCATCATCAATCGGTCAAGACAGTCGCCCCTTCGCTCAAGGCAAGTGCCGTGGCACCCGATGGGATTATTGAGGCGATCGAATCCCCCGCGCATCGATTTTTACTCGCTATCCAATGGCACCCGGAATTCTTGTTCGAACGGCATGCGGTCCATCGTCGGCTGTTTGAAGCTCTGCTACACGCGGCCCGCCGGACGCGAGCATGATCTCTCTGGACCGTTCCAACAATCACAACCTACGGGCTCCAGTACTCTCCTGCTATACTTTGTCCTCAGATGGAGCCGCAGCGCATTGACCCCGTCACAGCGAATCCTGGCACGTTGGGCTCGAGAGAGACTGTGAGTAGCCGACTTCTCCGGACGAAACCCATCGAGCAAATCCTGGCCGACGCCGATCGTCCGGAGCATCGTCTCAAGAAAACGTTAACGGCGTGGGATCTCACGGCGCTTGGGATTGGCGCGATTATTGGCACCGGCATTTTCGTCCTGGTCGGTACCGCCATAGTCGGTGACGCGCACAGGCCGGGAGCGGGACCGGGGATCGTCCTCTCCTTCGTTCTTTCCGGCCTCACCTGTGCGTTAGCCGCGCTGTGTTATGCCGAATTTTCAGCGATGATCCCAGTTGCGGGTTCAGCATACACCTTTTCTTACGCCACGCTGGGTGAATTTCTTGCCTGGCTCACGGGGTGGAATCTGATTCTAGAATATGGTGTGGCGTGCGTGGCGGTTGCCATCGGCTGGTCCGGCTATTTCAACAAGTTACTGAAGCTCGCGGGCCTGGAACTACCCTATTGGGCGACCAATCCACCCCATTGGGCGGGTGGTCCGGAGGGCAGCATCGCCAATTTTCCAGCTGCGATCATCGTCTTGTTGGTCACGGCCCTCCTCGTGATTGGAATCAAAGAAAGTGCGCGCGCGGCCGGTTTGATCGTGATCCTCAAACTTGGGGTGATTCTCTTCTTTATCGCGGTTGGGGCTCCCGCTGTCAACGCCGACAATTGGATGCCCTTCATGCCGAACGGCTTCGAGGGAGTGCGGGCCGCAGCGGCCATCATCTTTTTTGCCTATATCGGGTTCGATGCGGTCTCGACCGCCGCAGAGGAGGCCCGTAACCCTCAACGAGATGTTCCGATCGGTATCATCGGCTCACTGGCGGTATGCACGGTTCTCTATATTTCGGTGGCAGTTGTGCTCACCGGCCTGGTCCCTGTACACCAAATTGATATTCATGCCCCCGTGGCCGAAGCGCTGAGCCTTGTGGGATTCAAATGGGGCGCCGCTATTGTTGCGATCGGGGCGGTTGCAGGTATTACGAGCGTATTGGTGGTGATGATGCTGGGCCAAATCCGCGTCTTCTTTGCCATGTCGCGCGATCAACTCTTAAGCCCCGGACTATCCAAGGTTCATCCGACGTTTGGGACCCCTCATCGCGCGACCATCATAACCGGAGTCGCCGTCGCAATTCTTGCAGCGTTCTTTCAGATAGGAGAAGCGGCCGACATGACCAACATTGGGACCTTCTTCGCCTTTGTGTTGGTGTGTGCGGGCGTAATGCTACTCCGGTACACGAAGCCGGATCACCCTCGTCCTTTTCGCCTTCCCTTCATGCCGCTTGTGCCTATTTTGAGCATAATGGCCTGTCTTTACCTGATGGCTGGTTTGCCTTGGGCAACATGGATCCGTTTTGGGGTCTGGACTATCATTGGCATTCTCGTGTATGCCGCTTATGGGATGAAACACAGCAAGCTGGCCGTACAGACCGTCAACAGTGGTTCGCCGTCACGATGAATCAGGGGCAATTCTTGAGGGGGCTAGTCCGACTTTCCGGAAGGTTGGGTTGTGGAAGCAGGTGCAGCGGTCGAAGACTCTTTAACGGGAACTGTGGCAGTTCGAACAGTGTTCGTGACGGGAGCAGCCGGGACAGGCGATCCAGGAGCCGTACCTACCGAAGCTGCCTCGGGTTTGGGCGAAGTAGCCGCTTTGGGTGGAGAGGGAGCTGGTTTGGGAGGAGCTGGTCTTTCTGGCTTAATGCCTCCTTCCCAGGCTGGACCCGAATACATGTCCGCCGTTAAGCCCTTTGTCTTCCATTTTTCCTCGAAATCGGCAGCAGCCTTGTTGGGTGTTTCACCGACGCCCGTGACATCGTTCCAAGGATAAACTTTGGGTCCGATCTGGCAGCCTGATTCCGTCCTTCGTAAATACAAAGCGATCGGATTACCCCGGTAGGGCCCAAGAAAAATATGGACGGATCCGACGTACTCGAGCAATGAGGCCATAAGGCCCTCCAAGGAACGCACATGATGCCACAAGAGATGAGAAGAGGGCAAGATATTCGGTGGGGAGGACGGAGGTTTCGCTTCCTTACTGCATTGAGATGGGGTCTTCTATTTTGATGGATCTCAGGGAATTCTCCTCGGAGACAAATGCTCAACGTTGTCTACCCTGATTTCTTGAGAAGAACGAAGCAAGGTTATAGGTCGACTCTCGCGAATCGTTCCCGTGTCTGGTGGATGGAGCGTAAAAGAGCCTTGTGGCTTCGGCAGCCGACCACAAGTTTGGCATCAGAAATCATTACGGGTCGATAGGGAAGAAGGAAACGTTCTTTCAAACGGCGGATACGTGCGAGAGACTGGGCCAACCGTCCGGCAGAGATGTCCTCGTTTGCAACGGCCTTGTCAACGGCATTCAGCGCGGCTACGACTCGGTTACGGTCCTTACAAATCAACGGCATGTCGCAACCGGCTTGGACGGCCTGTATCGTCGCGTCCTCGATGCCATGATGGTCGATGATGGCATGCATCTCGAGATCATCCGTCAATACGACACCGTCATAGTGCAACTCTTCCCGAAGGAATCTTCCAATGATCGTCGGGGATAAGGTTGCCGGCAGGTTCTCATCCAACGCCTGATACAAAACATGGGCCGTCATCATCGTTGCCACGCCGTTCGCAATCGCGCGCCGGAATGGAGGAAATTCAATGCGCTCGAGTCGTTCGCGCATCGTCGTCACGGTGGGTAACTCCTTGTGCGAGTCCGAGTTGGTATCGCCATGGCCAGGAAAGTGCTTCCCACAGGCCACGACTCGATTGTCCTGGAGGCCTCCCACTGTGGCCAACCCCAATTCAGACACGATGTCGGGAGTCGTGCCGAATGCTCGATCACCAATCACCGGGTTAGCGGGGTTGCTGTTCACATCCAACACCGGGGACATATTCATGTTGATGCCGACGGCCTTGAGCTCTTTCGCGGTCGTCGCTGCTGCGGCGTAGGCCAGCTCGGAGGAGCGGCATCGCCCCAGGACTTCGCACGGTGGAAAAATCGTAAAGTCTTTCGGCAACCGTGAGACCCGTCCTCCTTCTTGATCGATAGAGATGAGGAGGGGGGAGTGCGGGCTGCAGCGTTGGAGATCGCTTGTCAATTCAACGATCTGTGCGATCGATTCGAGATTTCTGGAAAACAGGATGACGCCACCGGGCTTATATTCCCTAATGAACGAGGCAAGTTCGGTCGAAACAGTGGTGCCATCGAACCCGATCATGAAGAGTTGGCCGATCTGGTCGTAAGACATCTTCAGCCGTCTTTCTCTCGCGCTACAGTGAGCGATTGATGAGGAATTGGATCAACAGTCTGGTCCCAATGCCGGTTGGGCCTTTGGGAATGTATGCCCGCTCCCGTTCGCTCCAATCGGTGCTGGCGATGTCGAGATGTATCCAAGGGGCGTCGCCGACGAACTTACTCAAGAAGAGAGCAGCCGTGATCATGCCACCCCCACGTCCACCGATGTTCCGCATGTCGGCCACATCGCTGCGCAGTTGTTCGAAATATTCTTCCCACAACGGCATTTCCCAGACCCGCTCGCCCGCTCGAAGGCCGGCCTCGCGAATCGCTTCTTTCAACGTCGCATCGGTGCCGAACATGCCGATCGCGAACTGACCCAGCGCGACGACGCAAGCCCCCGTCAACGTGGCGATGTCGATGAGTGCGGCCGGCTTGAACCGGGTTGCGTAGGCGAGGCCATCGGATAGGATCAGGCGACCTTCGGCATCTGTGTTCTGTACCTCTACGGTTTTCCCCGAAAGTGTCTTGACCACGTCACCAGGTCGCATCGCTCTTCCTCCAGGCATATTTTCCGCCGCTGGTAGGATGCTGATGAGATTAAGAGGTAATTTCAGACGAGCCGCCGCCCGCATCGCGGCCAACACCTCTGCTCCACCGGTCATGTCGGCTTTCATCTGTTCCATATTCTCCGCCGGTTTGAGCGAGATCCCACCCGTGTCGAAGGTGATCGTCTTACCGACGAGCACGACCGGGCGGTCGTCTTTTTTCTTGGCTCCGTGGTACTGGAGAATAATGAACTTAGGCGGTTCGTGGCTGCCTTTGGCGACCCCCAACAACGCACCCATACCCAGTTTTTCCATCTCTTTTTGTTCAAGGATTTTCAGGTTCACACCGGCTTCCTTCGCGACGGTCTTTGCCTCTTGAGCAATCCTGGTCGGTGTCATGACGTTGGAAGGATGGTTGCAGAGATCCCGAACGAAGGCCGTCGCTTCAGCAGTTGCGACACCGCGACGAATCCCTTCGGACAACTGGTGCAGCTGATCTTTCCGAGGAGCCAGAATGGTCATCGCCGTCACGTCCATACTCGCGGCGTCGCTGCGATAGGTCGTGAACTGATAGCTCCCTAAGATCGCTCCTTCCGTCATTGTCTGGCCAACGTCGATCGACGAGGCACCATGTGGCGCGACGCTCGGTAGCGCAACCGTAAAGGCGCCGCATCTGGTTTGGCGAACCCGCTTGACGGCATGGCCCATGGCCTGTCGGATCTGATCCAAACTCAGCTCATGTCTCTTCCCGAGACCGACAAGAATCAACCGCTTTGCCGGAATTTTCCCATGTGTATGAAATACAACCACCTCACCGGCCTTTCCATCAAACTCCTTTGACTGCAGAAGGTCACGGAGCGTCCCTCCAAGCCCTCTGTCCAGGAGCGCTCCATCTTCCTTAGGCAGTCCCTCCCCGTCACAAAACAGGAGGACGAGCGCATCTGTGTCTGTGGTGTCGACTCGTCCTTGTTTCGCTTCAACTCGCATGATATTCATTCGGTTCTCCTTTGATACGTCAATCAGCAAGAGGCCGACCGAGATGGTCAACTGGATTAAGCATCCTGCCTGGATGCCTGGACACTCCTTACACCCCCCGCATATCGGGCGCCCAGATGTGCTTGTGGAGTTGCAGCTGAAGGCGAATAGGTAATCGATCCGCCAAGAGCCATTCGGCTAATTGTCGGGGATCCAGCGCACCGAATACCGGGCTAAAGAGGACAGGACAGCGATCGGTCAGCCGAAAGCGATCGAGCATGGTTTTCGCCCATTCGTAATCGATCCGGTCCCGGATAACAAATTTCGCTTCGTCCTGTGATCGCAAACGTTCGACATTGGGCCAGTGCATCCATTCCGTCATGCCGCTTCCCGGGCACTTCACGTCCAAGATAATACGGACCGACGGGTGGACTATGGTGGTATCCACCGCTCCGCTTGTTTCAAGGAGGACTGTGAAGCCATCTTCGCACAACCGACGCAGCAGCGTAGCCGTATCCGGTTGTGCTAACGGTTCGCCTCCCGTCACCTCAACCAACTGACAACCATAGGATCGCACCGTATCGAGAATATCGTCGATGGACCGATCCGTTCCGCCAAAGAAAGCATATCCCGTGTCGCACCAGGTGCACCGCAGAGGGCAACCGGTTAGACGCACGAACACGCAGGGGAGGCCTGCAAAGGTGGACTCACCTTGAACGCTATGAAAAACTTCGGTGACGCGCATGAGCCGTGTGTGTTTACCGAGTAAGCGATTGGATGATTCGCCGCGGAGACGGTTGATCCGATCACAAGCAGCAACTCATTGCCATTTGACAATCGGCCAGTTCTCACGTCGGGCGATGGAGGCCATGCCACGAATCGGATTCACCACCGTCGGATGGCCGACGGCCCGGAGCAGGTCCAGATCGCCAGGGCTGTCTCCGTATGCATAACATTGAGACAGATCCAGCGTCAGTTCATGGGTCAACCGATCGATGAGTCGGCGTTTCCCCTCGCCATAAGGAAGGGGGGACACAAGGAAACCGGTATAGAGGCCGTTCTGTTGCTCCAATTGACTCGCAAAACATCGATCAGCTCGGAGCGCCTCAGCAACGGGGGCGATCAGAAAATCGATGGACCCTGTTACGAAAATGATGGCATGGCCGGCTCGGCGATGCTCGTCGAGCATCCGCATGGCGGCGGGAGAGACGCGAGGACATAATTCCTCGCGACAAAACTCCTCACCCAACGGTTGAATCACTTGTGAAGGTTTACCAGCCAGATACAGCTTCCGCTCGCGGAGCGGGTGCAGTGATAATGCCGGGAGATGTCGCATGAGCCAAGACACACTCTCGCGAGCTTCAAGCCAACCGACGATACCGCGTCGCCACAGCCAGCGGAAAAACCTCACCTCGCTCGCTTCGCCAGGTAAAATGGTATTGTCCACATCAAAAAATGCCGCAATGGAGGAGGAAAGTCCTCGTTGATCTGTTCGTATCATGGAGGAGCGCCCAGGA
>JAHBWU010000077.1 GCA_019636835.1 Nitrospira sp. | reverse complement strand
CATGCCGCTCTTCACGTGTGACTATGGCTACAATATTCGCCTCGGGCACAACGTCTTTATCAATTATCACTGCGTCTTTCTCGACTGCGCGCCGATCGAGATCGGACAAGGTGTGCAGATCGGTCCCGCAGTGCAGCTTTATACAGCGCAGCATCCGCTCGATCCAGTTGTTCGTCGCTCCGGCCTAGAGTCCGCGAGGCCGATTCGGATCGGTAACGATGTTTGGATCGGCGGCGGAGCCGTGGTGCTGCCCGGAGTCACTATCGGAGCTCGTAGCGTGGTGGGGGCGGGAGCGGTGGTAGTGCGTGAGGTGCCGCCGGACACCGTTGTGGTCGGAAATCCGGCTCGTGTGATCCGAACGTTGCCCTGAATGGCGAAATTCATTTGGTACGTGGATTATCGGCCTTGAAAAGGAGCCACTTCGATTTCTGCAAGGGCGCCGCGGTGGTCAGACAGCCACAGCGCGGCGACGCTTGGAAGACGACCGGGCCGGTCAAATGCCAGGTGAGCAGTAGAGTGAGGGTCGGATCTTGAATCGTGCAACGGCAAGAGGATGCGGGTTTGGAATCTTTTTAACGAGTGCCGGTGTTGGGTAGCCGACTTATCCTTGGAGAGTCAGCAGATGCCAACTCAATATCGGCCAACACGCCGCGATGGTCCGAGGGCCAGAGTGCGTCGCCGTTCGGGAGGTGACCGGGATGGTCAAATGCCAGACGGCTTGAGCGCACGACCGGACCGCTGCCAGTTCCTCCATCAAACAAGAAAATAAAATCCACGCGGCGGTCGGCGGTGGGCCATTCAACGTAGATGTTTTGCCAGACAGTTCCTCCAGAAACCCCAGGATTTGCAATCCGGAAGACATCGATGAATCCAGGCTCTTTCTGCCATCCGGTGAGGACAGGAGATTGCTCTCCAGTATTCAAGTCGCCCATGAGAATGGCTCGTCCTGTTCCTCGATGATCACGGAACAACTCTCCGACTCGCTGGAGCTGGCATTCATCCCCTTTCGACGTATGGGCGGAAAAGACCTGGATGGGTCCATCCGGTGCATTGATCTCGGCCCGCAAGAGAATGCGGGGATCCATGCGATGTTGGCACCGAGGCAGGTCGTAGACTTCCGAGTTGACGATGGGATAGCGGCTCAAGATGGCCGGTCCCTCTTTGAAGCCGATGGCTCCGGTGATCAGCCGATCCAAGAGACCGATGCCGGAGATGTGTTGGGTTGCGGGCTCGAACACCATCTGGTATCCAAGCGCATCGGCGATCCGTTGCGGCACGTTGCCATGCTTCCGGCTGTCCGACGCTTCTTGAAGCGCGATCACGTCAGGTTGCAACCGCTGCAGTTCCTGGATGGTCATGTCGAGTCGTTCGGCGAGATGGGTGCCGCTCTCGAAGAATCCAGACCATGGCCCATCGTGTAACAAATTGTACGTCAAGACACGCAGGGCGGGCGAATCTCCTCGGCCGTCTTCAGCGTGAGCTGTGGGAGTACAGAGCAATAGTATGGCGGTCAGCCACGGGAGGGTATACGCGATGCGGGTGACCATGGTCGATGCATATACCATACGCTTTTATCCTGAGTCTTTCCACCTTGAATACAGTGCCGCGATTCATTGAGAGGAGCTGATCTTGGTACCCGCCTTGCGCAGGCTTTTTACCCGGTGCTAAGATCCGAACATCACACACGTTCGGAAACCGTTTCAGGGAGCATCATGCCGAACATCACGTTACTCGTGTCACCCAGTTGTGGGGCCTGTCCTTCGGCTAAGAGCCTATGGAAGCAGTTGCGTGTGAAATACAGCTTCTCCTATCGGGAAGTTGATATTACGACGAAAGACGGTCAGGAACTGGCCGATCGGCATTCTGTCCGTGCCGTACCTGCAACCATCATCGACGGGCGGTTGACGTTTGTCGGAGTGCCGAGCCGGGAGAGCGCGGAAAAGGCCATTCAATTGAAGATCAAACAGCGGGAAGGATAGCGAGTCATGGATGAAGACGATTTTGAGTTGCCGGATCTTCCCCTGCTCGATAAGGGCCCTCCGCCCGATTGTCCGATCTGCGGCGATCCCATGTCTTTCATCGACGGCGATTGGGCCTGTGTCGACTGCAATGGTGAGCTCTTGGGGCCGGAGACCGGGTAATCGCGTCGTTCGCTGCTCGTCGTTCGTGAAGCGCAATTCCGAGAGAAGGCAGACCATGCCGATATTCCCGCGTTTCACGTTTCACGCTTCACGAAAACCGAGTTAGATGCTCCGCGTCGTCACCGGTCGATTTCATCCTGATCTTGAATCTGCTCTTGTCGATCACCTCACGCGCGTCAAGGCAACTAATACGCTCGCGCCCATCGCGATCTTCGTTCCGTCCAAGCCGTTAGCCGATCGCATTCGCTCCTTGCTTGCCGTCGAACACCGGCTGTCACTCCTCAACTTACACGTATTGACCTTCCATCAATTGGCCCTGCGGCTGGCTGAAGAGGTACCTCCTGCTTACCCGCTGCCACGGGTCGTCGACGAACTATTCTTCGAACAATTGATCCGTCACATTGTTCGCAGCAAGCTTGCCGGCCAGGCTCCATTACAACGAATCGGGCAATCCGCTGGGACGTGGGGGGCACTCTGGGCGACGATTCGAGACTTGAAGGATGCCGATGTCGATCCAGCGCAAGCACTGCAAGGCCTCCGCGAAGGCTATTTTGGCGAAGACGACCGGGAGTGGCTCGGCGCGCTCATTTCACTCTACGCGGCAGTGAAGGGAGCAGGCAAGACGCTCGGGGTTGGAACGCAAGACGACCTGGCTGAGTCGCTCATCCCGTTTGTCTCAACGGCCTCGTTCCTCCAGCCGTTGAGCGAAGTATTGTATTACGGGTTCTATGACCTGACGCAGGTGCAGCTGTCTCTCTTTGAAGCGGTCAGCCGAGCGAAGGAGGCGACGCTGTTTTTCCCGCTGGAGGATGACCCGGCCTATGGATTCGCCAGGCGTTTTTTCGATCGATATATCCAGCCTCTGGTGATGTCGGATGAGGCGATGATCCGATTGAGGCGGGAATCGTCCATCGTGGCCCCCCCTCCCGTCAAACTCACCATGCGGAGTGTGATCGGGACAGAAGAAGAAGTGGCGACAATCTGCCGCACGATCCTCGATCTGGTCGAAACACACGGCTATCGTTTCGATGAGATCGGCGTCACCGCCCGTACGCTCGATCCCTATAGCCCGTGTCTCCAGTTGGTCTTCGATCGCCATCGCATCCCTTTTTGTACGAGCGCGTCGCAGCCGTTGATTCAGGAACCGATCTGCAAACTCGTCTTGCAGCTGGTTTCCTTGCCGTTGAACGATTTGTATCGCGCGTCGGTCCTCGATGTCGTGACGTCTCCGCTCTACGTCACCGATTTGTACGATGAGCTGTCGGAGTCATACCGGCCTGATCAGTGGAAACTGGTCGTTCAAGCTCTGCGCATCACTCACGGAATTGACGAATGGAAACGCTTGGAGCAGGCGAGCCAAGCTCCATTGATTCTCGATGGCGAAGAGAGTCTCGTCGGTTCTCCGGCCATTGCGCCGGGGGTGATCAACCTGCTCTGGAAGGTGGTCTTACAACTCACGCGAGACTGTTCGGCCCTTCCATCGCGAGGCACGATCGGTCAGATGGTGACAGCTTGTCGAGCACTCGTCGATCAGTGTCTGCGTCGGCCCGAAGCAGCGGCATCGACTGTCGAGGAAGGTCAACTTGTATGCCAAGCGATGACGTGGGACGCCATCGATCGAATTTGGATGACCCTCGCGGAATTGGAGCCGCTCAATGAGGAGATGACTTGGGCCGAATTTGTCGAATTGCTGACGCATGCCTTTGAGCGGAAGACGAAGCCTTTACCGAATAGCTCATCTCAAGGGGTGATGGTGTGCGACGTCATGACGGCTCGAGGGCTACCGTTCAAAGCCCTCTTCGTCCTCGGTCTGAACGAAAAGGTATTTCCGCGTTATATACGAGAGGATGCGTTTCTGCGGGATTGCCATCGGCTGGTGCTCGACGCCACGCTGGGATTCAAAATCGACGAGAAGCTGATTGTGTATGGAGAAGAGAGGTTGCTGTTCCACCTGTGCAGTCAGGCTGCCTCTCAGCGTCTATATCTATCCTACCAACGGGCCGATGAATCGGGGCGTATGCTGGCAGTCTCTCCTTATCTCGGAGAAGCCCGCCGTCGATTCGGCCATGATGAGCAACCGATAGATGTGGTGCCTCGCCGCCTGACCGATCGAGTCTTGCAACGGCCGACGATCAAACTGTTCCTACCGCCGTCCGAACTGACTCAGTGGTTGGCGATCAATGGACAAGACCCGACGGATCTCATGCTGGCGCTGGGACGTGATGCGGCTACGTTCCGCCATGCGGCGTCGGCGCTCGATCGAATCGAAGAGGAAGGCTCAATGCTGAATCTCTTCGATGGGATAACGGGAATGATCGAGTCTCATTGGGCGCGGGTTATCGAACGGGGTCTCGCTCCAACGCCGCTCGAACGGTACGCACGTTGTCCCTTCCAATATTTTGCCGCTGATGTGCTGCGACTCGAACCGAGGCGTGTCGCGATCGAACAGGAACCGGAGACGGCGTTGGTCGGTACGCTCTGTCATGCGGCGTTACGTCGTTGCTATGAACAGCTTGTGCAGGTCGGGTGGCCGACCGAACCAGTGGCCGACAACATCGTGGATCAGACGATCCGTGCGTCTGTGGAACAGGCGGCGATCGACTTGGAGTCACAACATCGGACCGGCCACTATCTGCTGTGGGAATTGGCGAAAGAACTGATTGCGACATTGGTGATTGCGGCTGTGAAGGCGGATGAAACGGAACAGGCTGAGTATCCGTTCACGCCGGTTGCATTTGAAGTGGACGGAGAGGGAGCGGTTCTCGGCATCCTCCATGAGGGATCGTTGAAGATCCGTGGTCGCATCGATCGGCTCGATCGGAACCGGACCTCCGGCGCGATGCGCGTGCTCGACTACAAATTCAAGGTCGGTTCAGTCATGAAACCGGAAGACCGTAATCTGGTTCAGTCGGCGATACGTGGGTATCGGCTGCAACCACCGCTCTACAGTTGCCTCACCGTCCCCGGAGAGCCCACACCGAGCCAGGTGCAGTTCCTATTTCTCGCTCCCGGCTGGTCAACAGCAATCAGTCGCTCGACGTTTGAGGCGATGTCGTGGTCATCCGATACCGGAACGCTCATCCGGAACACGATCAGAACGTTGGTAGACGGCATACGTGCCGGACGGTTTTTCATTCTCCCAGACGGCTATTGCGACGGATGTGACTTTCGTGTGGTCTGTCGGCGAGAACATGCTCCGACTTGGTGGAGAGCGCATCGTGCGACCGAACCCAAAGCGCTGAAGATGCTTCGCGTGCAGAAGAATGAATAACGATCTACTGATATCGGATCGTGTGGCTCGAGAGTCGGCTGAGACGACATTCGACCGCAATGTCGTCGTGGTGGCAGGGGCGGGGACAGGTAAGACGACCTTGCTGGTGAATCGTCTCGTGTATCTGCTGATGAAGGATCCCGCTCCGGTCCCCATCACGCAGATCGTCGCCTTGACGTTCACCAACAAAGCCGCGACCGAAATGAAAGTGCGGCTGCGCGAGCGGCTTGTCGTTCTCGCTCGTCCGAATGACGATTCGATACGATCGAGCGACGGAGGGAGTGTCTCATGCAGCGATCTTCAAGCGCGTTATAGGCTGAGCGTCGACGAGATCGCCGCGCGTGCGCAGGCGGCGCTCAACGACATTGAAAAGGCCCAAATCGGCACCCTCCACAGTTTCGCCGCGCATTTATTGCGACTCCATCCGCTGGAAAGCGGAGTCGATCCTGATTTCAAAGAAGACGACGGCTTGCGATTTGAAGAACAGTTCACCGCCGCGTGGGATTGCTGGCTCGATCAGGAATTGAGCCGAGCTGGGCAACACCATCACCTGTGGCGATCGGTCTTGTCGTCGACCACTCTTGAATCGGTCAGAGCCTTGGGCCGTTCCTTGTGCAGTGAATTGGTCGACCTCGACACTCTGCAACAACAACTCGCATCGACAGTGGTGCCTCCGGCCGTCTCGCGCTGGCTTCAGCACATAGAAGACCGGACGAATCAACTCATGAAAACGTATGACCGGCCGAAGCGGCGTAAAGTCGAGCACATGCTCGCTGCGACGGCATCTTTGATGCGGCGTGTGACGGAAAAAGGGCTGCAGGGCCGGCAAGACCTGACGACGGCAGAACGAGAATGGCTCGACAAGGATCTCGGAAACGCTGTGGGTGAATGGGAGAAGGACGATTTCAAAGAGGCCGCTACGCTCATCCGGACGGCGCAGCAGCTTCTGTCGGTCGACCATGCATTCTTGAACGATCTCTTGACCCTGCTCCTTCCGTTGGTGCGGAACATTCGCCAAACCTTTTCCCGGCAAGGCTGGCTTTCGTTTGATGGGTTGCTGGCAAGGGCACGGACGCTCCTCTTCGAACATCCGTCCGTCCGTGAACGGATTAAACGGGATTATCGAGCCGTGCTGGTCGATGAATTTCAGGACACGGACCCGGTGCAGTACGAAATCATCCTTGCAGTCTCGGAGCGGCAGGGCAGCCAGGCGGCTGATTGGCGCGACATGCTGCTCGAACCAGGGAAGCTCTTCATTGTCGGAGATCCCAAACAGTCGATCTATGCCTTTCGGCGCGCCGACATCGAAGCCTTTGATCGCGTTATGGAAAAAATCACAGCTGATGGTGGAATGTCCAAAACGTTGACGACCAACTTTCGAAGCGACGCGGCAGTCTTGGAGCCGGTGAATGAGGTCTTCGATCGGCTGTTCGAAAGAATGCCGCTGGTCCAGCCGGCGAATGTCCGCCTGGAGGTGCGCCCTCAGCGACGCCCGGCGTCGATCGAGCCGGGTGTTCGTCTCAGCGTGACAACGCCGGATGGTGAAGATGAGACATTCGATGCGGCAGCAGCGACGAGAGCTGAGAGCGAAGTGTTGGCTCGCTGGCTGACTGACGAGGTCCTGAGTCGTCCTTCAATGAAGCCGGGCCACGTGGCATTGCTGTTTAGAAAGCTCACGCAAGCCGATGCCTACCTGGATGCCTTGCGCCGACACGACATTCCCTACGTCATCGAAGGGGAAAAACATTTCTATCGCCGCCAAGAGGTGATCGACCTCGTCAATCTGCTGCGAGTCGTGGATCATCCTCATGACGAGATCGCCTTGACCGGACTCCTTCGTTCACCACTTGGTGGTCTGACGGATCGGGAACTTTATGAGCTCAAGCAGGCGGGGCATTTCAATTATCTCCGCGCGGCACGCCTGGAGGGATGGTCCCATGCCCGTGCCGCTGCTGTTCGGCGGCTGTACGAACATCTGGCTTGGCTTCACCGGGCCGTCCCTGTGCTGCCCTTGGCCGAAGCCATTGAGCTAATGTTTGACCGATTGCCGATTCTGGACTTGGCTGCTGCATCACTCCATGGCGAACAGGCCGTGGCGAATCTCATGAAGGTGAAACAAACGGCTGCGTCATTGGCCGACCGTCCCCACATGACCTTGAGTGGATTTGTGGAACTCATGATCGTCAGGCTTGAGGAACAACCGGACGAATCGGAGAGTCCTCTCGCCGAGGAGTCGCTCGAAGCCGTGCATGTCTTAACGATTCATAAGGCCAAGGGGTTGGAATTTCCCATTGTTGTGCTGCCGGGCCTCCATCAGGGGAGCGGACGGGAACGGGGTGTGCCGCACGTCTCTTATGATTGGTCGAGTGGAACCTATGGCCTTTCATTGGACCGCCATTGGTCCCTCGGCTCGCTGCTGGTCCAGCACAAGCTGCGGCTGCGAGAAGAGGCGGAACGGCGACGCGTGCTCTATGTAGGGATGACCAGAGCCAAAGAGTTGTTGCTGTTGTCGGGAGGGATCACGGCGCGTTCGGTCGGTGAAACGGTTTTCGACCTGCTACAAAACATCGGTATGGGGGAAATCGGAACCGCCTCAACTGAGGCTTTGAAGGTCGGCGGATGCGCGATTCCTCATCGAGTCATGAAAGCACCGGAACGAAAGTGGCCCAGACGACGTTTGGATAGAGTGGCCACTGCGGAATTGATTGATCACGAGAAAGTTGCCGAGCTGTGGAACATAAGGACCGCTCGATGGACCGAGATTCGTCAGACCCCCCATCATCTGACACCCACGACACTGGGCAAACGAGTGATGTCGGTCATACCTGAGACGACTGCGGTTCGACCGGATGTGGAGATTGGACGGTTGGCTGGTGTGGTGACTCACCGTCTGCTCGAGCGGTGGGACTTTTCACAAGACCCCTCCGGTCTATTCGGTCAGGTTGTCCTGGCCGCTCAAGCAACTCTTGGACCAGACGAGCAGTCCCATGCTGGAGCAGTCGCTGAATCCGTGAACAATCTCCTTGCAACTTTCAGTCGATCGGAAGCCTATGCGCGGCTCCGTTCATCCCAGATCCTTGGTCAAGAGGTTCCGTTCATCATGCCGTGGGGGGACAGGCAGGTCATGGAAGGAGTCATCGACCTCATCTACCGGCTTGATGGGGAGCTGTGGATCGCCGACTATAAGACGGACGCGATATTGGCTGATCAGGCGGCGGCACGGGCTGAGCAGTACCGCACACAGAGTGAGGTGTATAAGGCTGCTGTAAAACAGAGCCTGAAAACCGAGCCGCGGTTTCACTGTCTGTTTCTTCGATGTGGGGCGGCGGTTGAATTATGAAGGTAGGGGACAATGGAAATGGCCAGGCGAGACCGTATCTCATCTGAAGCCTTCGCGCAGCTGGTTCAACAGGCGATTGCTGATCTGCCGCCCCCATACGCCAAACTGATGGAAACGATCGCCGTTGTGGTAGAAGAAGAACCACCGGAGGAGGTGTTGCGGGATCTGGATCTGGACAGTGAGGACGACTTGCTCGGCCTGTATCAAGGCCAATCGCTGGCGGCTGATTCGTTTTTCAGGTCAGGAGGAGAATCCCCGCCACAGATTTCCATCTATCGCGGACCGATCCTCAGACTATGTGAGAGTCCGGAAGAAGTAGTGCAGGAAGTGTACGACACGGTCGTTCATGAACTGGGCCACCATGTGGGCCTGGACGATGACGACATGCCATACTGAGGATGCCGCAAAAGGCTCTCCAGCGGCGTTCTCGCATCACTCAAGGCCTCAACGTACCAACCGCGTACGCCTCGGCCTTTCGCTCGCTGCGGCCTTGCTGGAAGAGCTTTTTCAGCATCCTCGACGAAGCATTGGGACTATCCTCCCTCAGCCTTCAGGACTTTTAAGAGTGCGCGACCTTCTGACTTGCTCCTTGGTAGCCCAAGAGAAGCATGACGGCTCCAAGCAGCACCATGGGCAAGGAGAGGATTTGGCCCATGGTGATCGGTCCCAAGATAAACCCCAAGTGCTGATCGGGTTCACGGAAGAGCTCAATGATCAGTCGGCAGATGCCGTAACCGGTGATGAAACTCCAAAAGACTGTGCCGGGTGGAGTCGGACGTCGATCGATCCACCACAACGTTGTGAACAAGACAAGGCCTTCCAGCGTGGCCTCATACAATTGCGAGGGATGGCGGCAAGCAGGCCCCCCTGCCGGAAAGACCATGCACCAGTCCACGTCGGTCGACCGACCGAAGAGTTCACCGTTGATAAAATTGCCGATCCGGCCAAACCCTAGGCCGATTGGTGTGACGCTGGCCGCCAAGTCTGCGATGGTATAGGCAGGGATCCCATGCCTTCGGCTGAACCAGATCAGCGCGATAATGGTTCCTAGAAGCCCGCCGTGGAAGGACATACCTCCCTCCCAGACGGCGAGGAGTTTCAGTGGATTTTGGCTGTAGTAGGAAAAGTTGTAAAAGAGCGTGTAGCCGATCCGCCCACCGAGAAACACGCCGAAGGCTGCGTAGACGACCATGTCATAGATCTGGTCCTTCCTGATCGCCAACCCTTTTCGGGCAACCTTGTGTTGAATAAGAAAGTAAGCCGCGGTCAGGCCGATCAGGTACATCAGCCCATACCAGCGGAGCTGAATGGGGCCCAGAGTCACAAGGATCGGGTCGATGTTTGGGTAGGGGATGGCGGCTGGGGGACCCATTACAGTGCTTTCGGAATCGGCCTTCGTGAGAAGGCGCTCATAGTTTGAAAGGAACACGAATCCAGCATACGCAGTACCCTTTGCATCCTACGGCAAAACTTGCCGCAGGATCATACGGTGGCTCACTTGTCAATGCAAGCGCGCCAAAGATTAGAATCGGTTAAAGTTTGACCCCGGCAAATCGGCTTCCCTGGCTACTTTACAAGCATGGACGAATCGAAAGTGTTGGCTTTCTGAAACGACTGTGCCTCGGTCTGTCGAGAAAAAGAGACCAAAAATTAGTCACCTTTAATTGCCAAAAAACGCTCCCTACTGTTTTTCGCGGGAATCCTCTCCTCTGCGAATATTCTTATCTTGGCACAGAGCATGCTCAATGACTTCGGTATAGGAAAGAGTTCCTAAACGATCTTCCGGCTCATTCACCATCATGAGGAGGTTCACCATGTCGGAGCAGGGGAATCAGGTCGCCAAGGCAGCAGCATTCATCGCCGGTGGGGCGGTCATCGGAGCGGGACTCGGGCTCCTCTTCGCTCCACAGACGGGTGTGGAAACCCGTCGAAGCATCGGCCGCTATGCCCGTAAGGCACAGGTGCAAACCAGCCGATGGGGCCGGGCGATCAAGTCGGGGGTGGAGGAAGCGCTGGACCGCAAATCTGCAAAAGGGAAGGGTTGTGAGGAAGCGCGGCCGCAACTGACCGCCGTGTTGAACTAAGCTTCTCGAAGATCATCGGTAGCAGATCACCCCGTCGCTCTCCTCCGTCGGCACGGGCTGTCTGCTACCGATGGTCCGAGGGGATCTGAATACTGCTGGCCCCGGCCAGCTCTCCTGTTTGAACACCCTCCCTGGCATGGCCGGAAATGTCGAGGATCGCCTTTTCCCCAACCCATCGCTTCTCGCCTGCCGATTCGAAATCGTCCGAAAAAAAGATTGTCGGCGCGTGTTTTAGTCGCTCGGCTTCAACACGGATGAGGCGATGCGAGACACCATATTGGTCTTCATAACTTCTTGTGCCAGCGATTCCGCGTCCATCAATTCGTTGTCATAGACGTCGGTCTGATATTCCTCGGTGTCGGTTTTCGCCAGAGACGACCAGATGGATTGACCGACATCGCTGACGCGGATTTTTGTGACCGTTGAGAGGCCGGGCCTAATAGGATGCTCCCGCAGTTCTTCGGCTCCCAGGGCGATCCGTACCGGCACCCGTTCGATGATGTGGATGAAGTTACCGGTGGAGTTGTCCGGCGGTAAGAGCGCGAACGGACTACCCGTGCCTGGTACCAGGCCTTCCACAGTGCCGCGAAACGTGTGTTTACCGCCGTGGAGGTCCACGCGCACTTCGGCCGGTTGACCCGGTCGGACATCCGCCAAGTCGGTTTCCCGGAAGTTGGCTTCCACCCAGAGATGGTCCAACGGAACGATCGTCATGAGGTTCGTGCCGTGCTTGACCCGTTCGCCGACCTGCGCCTTGCGTTTCGCCACGTATCCGGACGCCGGCGCTCGGATCTGCTGCCGCGCATATTCGAGATGGGCGTGGATGAACTCATGCTTCGCCAGCTCGACCGTCGGATGTTCCATCACGGTCGTGCCGCCGATCTGAGCGTCGAGCGCATCGTATTCAGCCTGTGTTTCCCGCACATCCGCTTCCAATGCCCGCAAGTGATCCAGTGCATTCTCTAGAATCTGCTTCGACACGGCTCCGCTGGGCACCGCTCGACGATACCGGTCCAGGTCGTGGCGGATCACGTCGTGCCTCGCCCTCCGTGCCGCCAATTTGTCGGCCAGTTGCCGTTGCGTAATGAAGAGCGAGTTGATGCGTCGGACCGCGTCGCCGAGTCGACCGCGCGCCTGTCCCAGCGCCGCAGTGGCTTCGTTCGTATCGAGACGGACCAGCACATCGCCTCGATTCACGAACTGAGTTTCTTCGAACAGCACCTGCGTGATGATGCCGCCGGCCTGCGCCGTGACCGGCACGAGGTTGCCGGTGACGTAGGCGTTGTCGGTTTGAACCCAATGCCGGGCCGTCGTCCACCAATATCCGCCATAGGCGAGGCCTGCCAGACTCAGCACGAGCGCCACGATCAACAGCCGTCGGTTGCGCTGTGCGTGCAGCGACTCTTCGATCAGCTGCGGCGACGGTGGGGGAATGGAATGGGTGTCGCTCATACGTTCAACTCGTCGGCTCCTTCGGTTTCTTTTCGACATCGGGATTGTTATATCCGCCGCCTAATGCTTCAATGAGATCCACCGCCGCTACGAGTTGATCGCTCTCCAGCGTCCGCAAAGCATATTCCTGTTCCAGCACCGGGTAGCGATGGCGGAGAACTTCCCGGTCGTCGTCCAGTCCGGACACCACCCGTACTTTCGCGAGGCGCCAGTCCTCTCTGAGCGAGGTCACCAAGCGATGATGCGACTCCAGCATCTCGCGCGTCGCATGCCACGCGCTCAGACTGTCCGCGACTTCCCGCAAGGCGTCGAGCAGCGTGTCGTTATACAGTTCCACCGCCGCGTCGTACTCCGCCCGGCGCGTCGCCAGTTCGCCCCGCAAGCGGCCGCCTTCGAAGATCGGCAAGCGCAGGCCGGGCGCGACGCCGTAGGAAAAGCTCTGTCCTGAGAACAGAAAATTGGCCAACTTGTCGGCGCCTTTGGTGAACGTCAACGCATTGAAGCCGACAAAGGCGGTCAGATCGATCGTCGGGTAGAACTGCGTCTTCGCAACCTTCACCACCCGAGCGGCGGCGTACGCGCGATACAGTGCCGCGGCCAAATCAGGCCGGTGGATCAGCAATCCGATCGAGAGGTGCTCAGGGACCGGCACTTGCTCAGGAATGGTCGGAGAAGAAGCCGTGAAGAGGTGTCGACCGTCGTCCGGTCCTTTGCCCATGAGGCGAGCGAGCAAATTACACTGAATGTCCAATAGGTCGTGAACCGAGGCTTGGCGCGTGACCGCCGCTTCGTAGTCGGCGATGGCTTGTTTCACCGCCAGGTCATTATCTAAGCCCAGTTTGGACCGGGTCTCCGCGAGAATCCGAAGCCTGCGGCGGAGATCGACGATGGCGTGGACCAATTCCAGCTGATGATGGAGCGCATGGCCGCGGAAATAAGCACGCGCGATGCCGGTGGTCAGCCGGAGTCGGACCTCAGCCAATTCCGCTTCTTCGGCTGCTGCATGCCCGAGCGCTGCTTCGAGCGTCGCGCGATATTTGCCCCAGAAGTCGAACTCGTACCGAAACGTGAGCGGATTGATCATGCCGAGCAGAATGCGTTGTCCCGCGGTCTCGGAGTTCAAGGCTGCGAACACGCCGTGTTGCGAGATGCGCTCGTAGGTCAACGACGCATCGGCATCCAGGAAGGGAAGCAGGCGTGCACCTTCCACGCGTGCCAGCCCGTTCGCTGCCCGCAATCGAGCCGAGGCCACCTTGAGCCCCGGGTTGTCGCGCAGCGCCGTCTCTATCAGTCGGGTGAGCTCGGCGTTGTGGAATTGTTCCCACCACCGGTCGTCAGGCCATTTGTCCAACCGGTGGGTCACTTCCTCAAGGGTTTCCTGCAACTCGGGCGAAACCATGTAGGTTGCAGGCGGATCGCCCTTCGGAATCCACCACCCGCAGCCGGTGACCGCGAACATGGCCGACAGGCACAAGGCCAAGACGTATGGGGGAATGGTCGGTCGACCTTGGATCATGGTTGCTCCATCAGCTCTTCCGCCTGCCGCTCGCGCACGGCCTCCGCCTGCTTCAACCGCGGCACGCGGCTGGATTGCGCGAACCAGACCAGCGCCGCAACCCACAGACAGAGATAGCTCGACAGAAGGAACGTGTCATTCAAGGCGAGAATGCCGGCCGCCTGCTTGATCGTCAGTTGCACCTTGCGTTGGATCATGGCGTGATCGAAGCCGAGTGATTCGAGTTTAGCCGTGAACTGACTGAGTGCGTCATACGACGCCGAGATTCGCCCGCCGAAATGGTCGCTGAGTTGCAATTGATGAAAGGGGAGGCGGCGGAAAATGACGATCCCTTGCCAGGTAATCCCCATCGCGCCGGCCGCGATGCGAAGAATATTGGCCGTCTCCGCCGCGCGCAGCATTTGCTCACCCGACAGGCCGTGCAACGTCAACACGGTCAACGGCGTGAAAAACGAGCCGAGGAAGACCCCCTCGAGCACCATCGGCCAAAAGATTTGATCGAAGGAGTGGGGATCGTCGAAGAGGCCGATCCAATAAAACGTAGCGGCGAATCCCAAGCTGTTCAAGCAGGCCAGCCATCGGACGTCCAACCGTTTTGCGATCTCGTGCATCAGGGCGATCATCGGCATACCCAACAGAATCATGGGCAGGAACACCAGACCGGCCAGCTCGGAGGAATAGCCCAGCAACAACTGTAGTTGCACGACGAAGAGGGAGAGCAATCCTTGAATCGAAAGAAAACCGAGACCGAGGCAGAGTAAGCCGACCGAGAAATTCCGATGCGCGAATAACCGGAGATCGATCGCC
The DNA here is from genome assembly GCA_019636835.1 of Nitrospira sp. GTDB lineage: Bacteria > Nitrospirota > Nitrospiria > Nitrospirales > Nitrospiraceae > Nitrospira_D. The sequence continues at coordinate 1,262 of JAHBWU010000077.1, read as the reverse complement.
GGACGGTGTTCTCCGAGCTCCCAGACGATCCAGACCGGGACAGCCATGATGACGACGACCAACACGGCGCGTAACAGCGGATCGTCGAACCAATCAAAGTCGTTTCCTCCGTTCAAAATCGTCTGGATGCCGCCGAAGATCACGAACAACAGGACAAATCCGACGAGGTCGACTGGCTCATGGCGAATATCATGACGTCTCCCATGGAACAAGGCGGCTGCCAGGGCGGCGATTAATATCGCTAGGAAGATATTGAGGTAGAACAGGGTGCGCCAGCCCCAATGATCACCCAGCCAACCGCCTGTGGCCAGCCCCAACGTAAAGGGCATCAACGTGAAAAGCCCCCAGATTGCCAGACCCAACGACTTCAGGTGATCGGGGTACTCCTTGATGAGCAAGAATTGGCTCAGCGGCAAGGTGATGCCGCCGGCGAGACCGAGAAGGACGCGAGCCGACACGAACCCTTCAATGCCATCAGCCGTCGCACAGAATACCGATGCAACTGCGTAGGCGATGAAGGCGCCGCTCAAGACGCGCGGTTCTCCATAGCGGTCGGAGAGCCAGCGGGCGAGGGGAAAGCCTAGGGCCAGGGCGATCATGAAATTCGTCTGCGCCCACCGCCCGAAACTGACCTGCACGCCGCCCAAGCCTCCTGCCGCGTGCGGCTCCAGCGCCACGTACGAGCCGGCGTTGAACAACACCACAATGTGGGCTAGGCCCAAGACGAGATTGAGGAGGATGAAGTGCCATCCGAGGAAGCGGCTCTCCGGATAATCCCATGTCGTCATAAGAAGGCTCGTTCAACGGAACTCGGTGTGCTCGGTTGCTCATCTGCTGAGGTTTCCGGCACAAAAGCCAACGGTGATGCGCAAGGCAGTTCCGACATCTGTAATCGTGCGTCAGCAAAGAGCGTGCCTCTTCAACCGCATAGTCTCAACCTAGTGAAATTTCATGGCTGCGATGGATTTTCGTCCTAAACCGAAAAAGAAAATTACTGAGAAGCCACGATAGGTCGCGGTTCATCGCGGACTCTACTCACGACGGATCGAGGCCTCTGATGCTGACACACATTATTCATGACAGTTCGTCGTGAAATTGCGGAGTCGCGAGGAGGGGAGGCAGACTTGAAACAGTCTGTTGACCGACCGAGCGGCGAGTCCACCCGCCAACATGCCGTCGAAGCCGCATGTTGGCTTGTCGCAGCGGGGTATCCACAATTGCAGCAGAAGTGTTCATGAATAATGTGGGTTAAGGAGACGGAA
>JAHBWU010000076.1 GCA_019636835.1 Nitrospira sp. | reverse complement strand
TTCATTGGGCCCTAAGTTGGATGACGAGTATCGTCGTTGTGTTCTAAGGCATTGGTCGTTCCATTCAACTCAACGCCATTCTGCCTCAGATATTCTCAAGGGGATTCCCTTGTTGTGCGGTATGGAAGGATATGGGTCCATAGGCGATATGAATGAGAATATGCGTGGAACTCGGTCGATTTGGATGAACTCACTGGTGGAATCAACATCACGCCCCTCAATTGTCCCGTTCTTCAGCGGCTTCTTAACTGCATCGTAGAAACTCACGCACATTCCCGGATGCTGAAAAGCCCTTCTGCAGTCGCATCCATTTTCTGATGTGATGTACTAGGAAAGAAGCTAGTCGCTGTCCGCCATGTCATGCGTTAAGAAATACAGGGGAACGTCGGAGAGAACATCATTGATCATCAACGAGGAGGTTGATATGAACGCGGACACATTCAAAGGCAAATGGAATCAATTCAAGGGAGAGCTCAAGCAACAATGGGGCAAGTTTACCGATGATGATCTGATGCAGATTGAGGGGAACTACGACAAGTTCAAAGGTAAAGTCCAAGAACGCTATGGCGACCGCAAAGACGAGCTCGAAACCTGGATTGACAAATAGTATGGCGGATCAAGCGACACCGCAAAACAGGTAGGAGAAGCCGGCTCCGTCACATCCGGCTGGAACGTCTGGACTCTAGAAATCAGAACCTTGAGGATAAGCAATTCAATGACAATGGCCATATGGTTACCATCGGATTAAACATTCACTTCTAGCGGCTATGCCGTACTCCTCAGAAACCGGATGCCGATGGATGACCCGCTAACCTCTCGGCAGCCTTCGCCGGTAATTTCGGAGAAACGTTCTCCCTCTACCGTAACCGTGCTCCCTTCAATGGTCAGTGGGAATTCGTTCTCCAAGCCGATGTGTTCAGCTTGTTCGACCTGAGCGCCGCTTCCCTTGACCTCGTGAATGCGGACTACAATGTGGGAGTGCTGACCGCATATCGCTCCGGCGGCTTCTCAGGCTTTTTGCGCCTCCATCATCAAATCTCCCACCTCGGCGATGAATTTCTTCTGAGTAATCCACAGACCCAGCGCATCAATCTTAGTTACGAAGAAATAGACATCAAGCTGTCCTACGAATGGTTCAGCTGGCTACGCACATACGGAGGGGCCGGATACCTGGTTCATCGTTATCCGTCGAATGTGAAACCTGTGAGTACGCAATGGGGAGTCGAATGGACAAGTCCAGTCTCCTTTTTCGACGGCTCCATCCACCCGATCTGCTACATGGATTTTCAGATTAATGGACGCTCGGATTGGGCGATCGCCCAATCATTGATGGCGGGCCTGCGATTTGAAAATGCCCATATCGGCAATCGTCAATTGCAAGTCCTCGCAGAATACTTTGCCGGTCCATCTCCCGATGGCCAGTTCTACACCCGACATGCGCAATGGTTCGGCATCGGTCTTCACTTCTATTTTTGACCACTCTTTACCAAGGGAACTTCCGAGTATCATACATAAGCCCGGAACGATAGGCTATTGACATGAAGCCTGTAATCATACTGGTACCTCTATTATTGATCGAGCTGTTTCATGCGTCAGGGTTCAAGCTTTGAATCTGAAGCGGCTGAGAGAACAGATCATAACGACGACAAGGACTCCACACCTTGAGCGAGGATCATGACTCCAATCCCCCATCCATACAGAGTGAACGACGTCACCGCTTCACCTGTTTTTTATTCTGAAGGAGGTGCATCATGCTGAGCTGGGCGATAACGTTTCTAGTAGTCGCGATCATTGCCGGCGTACTTGGGCTCTCCGGAGTTGCGGGGACGGCTACTAACATTGCTTATATCCTTTTTGTCATCTTCCTAATCGTCGCTGTCATAGGCCTGGTCATGGGCCGACGACCGCCGGTCACTTAACCGTTCCCTAGTTCTACCCGGGATGATTGAACACCCCGGGCGTTTGACTTGAACACTGACGAAGTAGAGCCGCCCGGCGATCCTGTCCGATCCGCATTCCTTGCCACGCTCATTCATTTACATATACATAAGTCGTCGTCTTGATCTTTCCTTATGACAGAGTAGCTATTGCACTGAGGGCGGAACCGGAAGTTCGACAGGGAGAACTTCCATGACCTTAACAGCCTGACCCTGTTCATTCATCCCAATTGTCACACGTTGCCCAACCGACAACCGTTTGAATAATTACAGATCATTTTCTTCGACACGTTCCACCCCTTATCGAATGACATGACCGCCTCGCGCGGGCTGAGGAGCGTGTGCTCGTCTTGCGAGCCTGATCGGGAGGCAGGCTCGGTTTGTCGACTGGAGGTCTGCGTCCTGATAGTCATCGTCTCGTCTCCTTGTCACTTGTCGATGAGCTCGATACATACTCTCGTGATTTTGTAGCTTTAAGATGCCAGGAAGCTTTCTAGGAGAATCATCAAACGTCAATAAACCTCAGAGTTATTCTGTGTTCATGTGATGTGCTTCACATCTGATTGCTTGGGGTCTTCCTAGTGACTGCCTTGTCGGCGAATTTGGTCTATTCGCGAGACTGTGTATCCCGATACCCTAATGACCACAGCGGTACCTGAGATGAAGCGGTGGGTCACTCTCAAAGAACGACTCGTGTAGGTGCTTTGTCGTTTGACAACCACACTCGCACTGTCGGTAGGAGATTCTTCGTTGGGTAGCGCCACATGACTCGACGTGTATTATCGCAAACCAACCCACTCGTGCGGCACGTCGAGGACAGCACTAGGGGTATCGCCAGTGGGAACCCATAGCGCCTTGAATCACACTATTGCCAAAAAAAGCAGCGTAACGAAGCGATGCGTGACATACCCGATGAAGGCAATCTGTGCTCGTGGTTTTTCAAAGCCGGTGTTCTGATCGTCTGGTGCCGTCACCGCCCCACCAGGCGCAGGACGGTGAATGACACCTGGTTACGTGCACTCGGACATGTTCATGAGTAATCATCGCGCTACAGTTGTCGTTTGTCGTGCTGGCGAATGATGCGTCGTCTGCCGGGTTCGTGAGTGATTCGTGTCGAGCATGGAATTTGGTCCATTAGAGTCTAGAGGGTGAATGTTACTGATCGCTCCACAATTCACGCAGCGGAAGCCCAAACATTGCCACGCAAAGTAATCTGTGGCGCCGTAGAAATAATCATGCACTTTGAATCCACCACATCGTTCACAAACCATGGCAGCACCCCTTTTGTTGATTGTGAAATGACTCGCATCGTGATCGAGCCATGCATTTCCCTCATTTCCCTACTGCCATGGATTAAGCATGAACACTGCCACGCAAGCATGTTGAAGCAAGCTGTTGAAAATTCAGCGCCCTTAGCAGGCCACTTGGGTCCAGCCCCGCACCATCAGAGCGGACAACATGTCCATGTCATCGACGACGTGTCGCGAACCACCCTAATTGGTAGATCGATGCTCATCGATGCTCGTGGATTGCTCGTATGTGGAGATCACAGACATGGCGGCCCATTGCCATACTGGAGTTGATGACATGCACCATCCAACCATTTTGATCGTGGACGATGACGCCGAAACACAGGCGTTGCTCCGGGATGCTTTATTGAAAGAACAGTACGGCGTCGATACCGCGCCCGACGGAAAGACCGCCCTTGACTTAGTTGATCGGCTGGCGCCGGACCTCGTGATATCCGACATCAATATGCCGGGCCTCGACGGCCTCGGTCTCCTCGATGAGCTACGTTCTCGCGGACACGACATGCCCGTGATATTAATGACGGCTTACGGCAGCTTAAAAACAGCGGTGGACGGAATCCGAGCCGGGGCCTTCGACTACCTCAGTAAACCCTTCATCATGGACGATGTGCGGTTGGTGATTCATCGAGCGCTCGAACATACCCAGCTATCCCGGCAGAACCAACAACTCAAAGAACAGCTTCGCGATCGTTATCGGTTTGACAATCTGGTCGGCAGTAGCCCGGCCGTCGTGTCCGTTTACAAATCCATCGCTCGAGTTGCTCAGACAGACAGCACGGTTTTGCTGGATGGCGAAAGCGGGACCGGTAAAGAACTCATCGCCCGAGCCATTCATGCGAACAGCGCACGTAGTACCGGCCCTTTCGTGACAGTCGACGGTGGAGCATTGACCGAAACTCTGCTCGAATCCGAGTTATTCGGGCATGAACGGGGCGCGTTCACCGGCGCAGTGGGTTCCAAGAAGGGTCTACTGGAGAAAGCTCATCTCGGCACATGTTTCCTCGACGAGGTGGCCGATCTGTCGCCGGCGTTGCAAGGGAAATTGCTTCGCGTCATTCAAGAGAAACAATTCCGACGCGTCGGCAGTACTACGACCACGACCGTCGACGTACGCATTATTGCCGCCTCGAAAAAAGACTTAGGTGCGCTCGTGCAGGCTGGAACGTTTCGTGAAGACCTTTATTACCGGTTGAATGTGGTGACGATACGTATCCCTCCATTGCGAGAACGCATGGAAGACGTGCCGCTCCTGGCACAGCATTTTGTGCAGATCTATGGTTCCTCCAAGCCGAAGCCGGTCACGGGAATGTCGCCGGAAGCCATCGCCGTTCTGACTCGCTACTGGTGGCCGGGAAATGTGCGGGAACTCGAACACGCCATTGAGCGAGCGATAGCCCTCACTCCACATCCCATTATTTATCCCGAAGACCTTCCACATGCCGTGCATACGGCCACGGTGCAGACTGCGGCTCAAGCACAAGGATGGGTCACCCTGGAGGAATTAGAACGAGAGCATATCGTACGAGTCTTGAAGCATCATCAAGATTTGGGTCGGTCCGCTGCGATCTTGGGGATTCATCGAAAAACGTTGTTGCGAAAGCTGCGTCAATACGGTCTTGCAAACAGCCAACGGACAAGGTATCTAGCCCCGGACAACTTGTCTGCACCGGTCCAGAGCGAGCCGTCTCCCACAATCTCCAATCCGCAGGAATTGGGCTCTTCACGTGCCTAAGTTTTAAGACTTTCAAGTCATGGCCGTGACTCTAGGGAATACCCGAGTACAGCCTTCTTTGGAGCTTGCGTACATTAAGGAGCAGGGCAAGGTATCAGCCGCGAACAGCTGGATACACATTGCAGGATAGACCATGTCAAAACCGAAGCACATAGACGCCGACCTCCTGATCCGCCAGTACTACGAAGGAAAGGACACCGGGGACGAGGGAGCTTTTCCTGAAGACACTATGGAGTCTGTCGCGAGCATCCGTCCGTCTTCCAATACACCCACACCAGACGCAACACTGTCCGGCGGCGATATCGATGCGGCTCGAAGCGGGACGGATGCCGGTGAAGAAACTGTGGGCGGTTCGAACCCTACCCCGGATCAGAACGTGGTTCAAGAATTAGGCAAGGCCGTAGGCATTACATATGAGGATGCCGAGACTCTTCGCTTCGACGACAAACTGGCCGATCGTGATGCGCATCGATGGGAACTGAATCCCGCCTCATCCGAGGGATATCAGGAACGATTGCAGGAACTCACTTCTCAGGAGATCTCCGCATCGAAACGTCCGCAGACCAAACGACAAAAACAAACCGTCAGATCCGAACAAGGAGCATCCAGTCGTAAGAGGAGCATTCCCAGAAAGACAAAAAAGAAAAGACACTGATTTACTGATTTAAGGAGCCGATGTACCAACACGATCTTTATGGAAGGAGCCAGCGATATGCAAAAGAAAACTTTGTCACAACAGCAGCAGGCCTGCCTCGATGCCTGTTTCTCATGCGCGCAGGTCTGCGAGACGTGCGCGAACGATATGATCGGCATGGAGCATCATGACCATAATGATTTGATGACACGTTGCATCAGACTTTGCCTCGATTGCTCGGACATTTGTCTTCTCGCCGCCAAATGGATCAGCCGCAACTCTCAACGGTCCGAGGCTCTCTGCCGGTTCTGCGCTGAGATTTGCGACCAATGCGCCGCGATATGCGAACGTCATGCGCCGCAACATGCCTTGTGCGGTCCATGTGCGGAGGAGTGCCGTCGGTGCGCAGAGCTCTGTCGCGAGATGGTCGGTACTGCGGCTCACGCTGCATAAGTTGTATGGGAACCGGAAGCGGCGACCTTTCTTTGGGGACCGGCGCATGCGGAGTTTTTTTGCGACTAACCTGTTGTTCGTGGTCTGTTTACTAACCGCGCCAATGGACGCGGCAACGGTCTTTCATCCGTTCGAAGCCAGTCCACCGACCAACCCTAGTCCGGGACCGACGGACCCGACTCCCAAACCGTCCGGGCCGATTCCGGCTCCTCAGCCTCCTGTTCCAAAGCCCAATCCATGGCACCCATTGCTTTCACCGGACCTTGGCTCGGCGTGAGGTTGAAAGGATTGTTCACTCGGTTGGAATTATGCCCTTGAGAGGACAACTTGTCCTTCCTTCATCTTCTATGGACATGCAACGGCGTTGGACAAAGAAAGAAGAAAGAAACCTTCGGCCGCATCTGAAAGGCTGGTTATTGTTGGGATTGACTCAGGATGTTTTCCGTTTTGGCAAAGCATGCGAACGGTGGTCTTGCTTTTGCAGATCAAGCAAATTGCTATCACTGATTGAACCTAACATGGAGGAGCTTGATCATGGCCAAGACACTCATTGAACCTACTTCCACATCAGCGGAGAAACTTCGAACGATGCTGCTCGACAAACGGTCGGCTGTTCAGCAGCAGATCAATGACCTTTTGGCTCAGTACCGGGAGCACTACTCCACGACACACAATGATTCCGTACTCGACCTTGAAGACATGTCGCTGCGCGACAGCACAGCTAACCAGCAATTGTCATTGCTGGAATCCCGCAACCACACGCGCATAATGCTCGATACGGCACTCCGCCGGCTAGACGATGGAGAGTACGGATTGTGCGAGGATTGCGGTGCTGATATAGGCCCAGGGCGCCTGAGGGCCCTCCCCTTCGCAAAACGTTGTGTGTCGTGCCAACATCAGGTCGAAGTGTTGGAGAAGATTGCGCGGCAAGAGGATCGACAAGACGACAGGTAGGCTTGACTTCACCTAGGTATGTACCCACTCGAACGGAAGAGGAAGTCCAGAAAGCATACAAGGAGGAAAGGCGGTCGTAATGGTCCGCCTTTCAAGGCGTCGCTTGCTGCATCGCCGTGAGGATTGCGGGGTACAGCTCGTCAGCTACGGTCTCTTTCGAAAGGCAGGTCGATGCGCCTGCCTGACGCATCTCGTTTTGGATATACTTAGCATTGTCAATGGTGAGCCCAATGATTAGAGCTCCCGGCTGAGTTTCCTTGATGAGCATGGTTGCGCGCATGCCGTCCATCTTGGGCAGGTTGACGTCAATTAAGATGACGTCCGGAGACAACTGCGCGGCCAATGCCACCGCCTCCTCCCCGTCGCCGGCTTCACCGACGATTGAAATGTGATCATACTGCTCCAGCAGCGAGCGCAAGCCCTGTCGAATCATGGCGTTATCATCCACCAGTAACACTCGGATCTCATCCGCGTGTAGCTGGTCTACTCCCGGCGGATTTCGTTGCTCAGATTCTTGTGGGGGCTCGTCTTTGGTCATGCCTCGGAGCGGCAGCACGACGGCGACGTGCGTTCTTCCTGGTGAGGACTCGAGTTCGAGGCGACCGCCAAGCGCCTCCATGCGTTCTCGCACGCTGAACAACCCGAGATGGCCAGATCCGGCTGGTCGCTTGAGCGCGTCCTGGCTCATCCCTTTCCCCCGATCGGTCACTGTGACACGCAGCTCGTTATCCGGCGTGATGGTCAGCGTAACCACAGCCTGATCGACGGCGGCATGCTTCAGCACGTTGAAGAGCAGCTCGCGTACCGACTGAAACACCACCATGGCCTGCTCCTCCGAGAGAGGCAGCTGCTCCGAGTCCGACTGCACGTCTATGTGGAGTCCGTCTTTTTGGAACCGCTCGCCAAGCCACCGGAGCGCTTCCGGCAGCTCGTATTCGTCCAATGAGGGCGGGCTGAGATCAGCGATCAACGTTCTGGTATAGTCAAGCGCTCGCTGGAAGGTGTCCTCCACGTCCTCGACAAGTTTCGGATTCATCGTTGTCGGATCGAGATGCTTCTTTGCCTGAGTCAGTTTCATCCGGCCGACAACCAACATTTGTGCCAGATAGTCGTGGAGGTTCCTCGCCAATTTCCGGCGCTCGCGCTCCTCCGTCAGGCTCAACTGTGAGGCCAGCTCGCGCAGACGCTCGTGCGAGTCGACCAGTTCCCGCGTCCGTTCCTCGACTCGCTCCTCCAAGGCGTCTTTCCACCGGCGCAGCTGCTCTTCGCTCTCGCACAGCGCTTTGTGGGCAGCGGCCAACTGCTCGTGGTGTCGCTGGCTGGTGAGATCCGTAATGAGCACCCCGATCAACGTACCGCCCTCATTCGGCAAAACACTGAACGTCAGGTAGGCCAGCACAAAGCCGCTGTCTGCCCGACGGAGATGCGCCTCGCCTCGACCGGACCCCGCTTGGCCCTGCCACAGCAGATTCTCGTAGATGGACTGGTCCTCGGCTGCAATACAATCGCGGAACGCCGTCCCGGTCAGTTTTTCATGCGGCATGTTGAGCATGTCCGCTAGTCGTCGGTTGCAGTAGACGATCGTACCGTCCGCCTGCAACGTCGCGGCGCCTTGCTGCATCTGCTCGATGAGCAACCGGTAGGGACGATCAGCGGCCTTCAGGGTATAGACTTGGTGCCCGGACGATTCCTCGACGACGAAGGCATCAACCGCGCCGATCTGGATGGCGCGGATGGTTTCTTCGGCCTCCTCCAATCGTCGGCGGAGCTCCTTGTTCTCCGCGCGGAGCGGCTCAATCGCCATAGGGGGACGTTTATCTGATGGTAGGCTCATGTTTTGAGACGCAGGTCCAATCCCAACGACACCCGATCTTTACCGGATCTGTTGCCGATCACATGTCGGAGCGAGACCGGCAGTTTCTTGACGAGTGTCGGTGCCGCGATGATCCGCTCATCCTTTGCCAGGTGCGGGTGCTGATAAATGTCGATCGCTTGTAAGTCGTAGCGGCCGTCCAGATATTCCTCGCAGATGCTCTTACTACCGGCAACCGCCTCGGTGGAGCGCTGCGCCATGCCGGTCACGTACAGGCGTAGGACGTAGCGATCGCTCTCAGGCGGCTGGGCCGGCGTCTCTTCAAACTTCTTGGTGGTGTCGCGTTGTCTTTTCACGCGCTGATCCCGCCTTGTTCGGTCGCCATGGTGGCGGATCGGAGCTGCAGTCCCACCAGTGTCCGCTCGCGGTTGCGGAGATCGCCGACAATCCTGCGCAACGGCGGCGGCAGTTTCCGTATGAGGGTCGGGATCGCGACGATTTGATCCCCTGCCGCTAATTGCGGCTGCTGTATGAGATCAACCACTTCGATCTTATACCGACCCGGCAGATGCTCCTCGCACAGCTTCTTCAAGTTAGCGAAGGCGGCGACGGATTTCGGAGTCTGCCCGGCCACGTATAGGCGTAGTTCCCAGACTTCCTCGTCTGCCGTGGTCCCGGTAGGCGTATCCTGCTCGGCGCGCCTGGCTGACTTTTTCATGTACGGCCGCTCAGGTTTCCACGGGGACGTGGTGCTTCGTGGACGTCGCTCTGGCGGCTGCGGGCCATCGCGTCACGGTCCACAGACAGCACCTGTTCCTTCGCCTGCTCCTGGGCTGCGAGCCGGTTGGCCTCCTCTTCCTCCGCCGCGAACTCTTTCCGGATCGCCGTGATGCGGGCTTCCAGCGCCTCCTGCTTCCGGGCACGTTCACGTAACCTGCCTTCGGCCTCCTGCTTGCGCACCAGGGCGGCGGCTTTTTCACGAGCTTCCTGGGCCTGCCGCATCGATCCCGTCAGGACGCCTTCCGGCCCCAGATACATGTCAGCCAGTTCGATACCCCGGTCGGTCAACAAAAATTCGCGCACCTGGTTGGAGTGAGCCATGCCGCGCGATTTCAGGATGTACATGGCCCGGTTGCGCTCGCCTCCCAGCTCAATATCCCGCAGCAACAGCCAGGTATCGACCAACGAAGAAATGTCCACCTCGGACTTTTCCAGGGCTTTGTCGCCGGACGTCAGGTTGCTCAACAGAGCGGTGATCCGCCGCGCTTTGAGGAAGTCGATCAGGCGAGTGACCATGGCATTCGCGTCTTCAGACGTGCCTGCCCGTATCAAGCTGCTGATGGGATCAAGAATCACCACCTGGGGCTGAAACTCCTGTACCAACTTGTGGAAGATCGCCAGGTGCATCTCCAGGCCATGAAGCGTGGACCGGACGGCGTGGAAGCGGAGCAACCCCTTCTTTACCCAGGGCTCTAGATTGAGTCCGATGGAGCGCATGTTGCGGATGACTTGGTCAGGCGACTCCTCAAACGTGAAGTAAAGACAGCGCTCTCCACGCCGGCAAGCGGCGTCGGCGAAGTGAGCGGCCACGCTGGTCTTGCCCGTGCCGGCCGTGCCGGCCACCAGCACGCTGCTGCCTCGGAAGTAGCCTGCTCCTCCCAGCATGGCATCCAGTCTGGGAATGCCGGTCGAAATCCGTTCGTCGCTGACCTCATGCTGCAGCCCCAAAGAGGTGATCGGCAGGACGCTGATCCCATCCTCGTCGATCAAGAACGGATACTCGTTGGTCCCGTGAGAGGTGCCACGGTATTTCACGATGCGCAGACGACGGGTCGAAACTTGGTTCGTCACTCGATGATCGAGCAGAATCACGCAGTCGGACACGTATTCTTCCAAGCCATGCCGGGTCAGCGCCCCCTCGCCGCGCTCGCCGGTGATGATCGCAGTGACGCCCTCGTCCTTCAGCCAACGGAACAGGCGCCGCAGTTCGGCCCGCAAAATAGCGGCGTTCGAGAGGCCGCTGAACAGCGTTTCGATCGTGTCCAGGACGACTCGTTTGGCCCCCACGCGATCGATCGCATGGCCCAGCCGGACGAACAGACCCTCTAAATCGTAATCGCCCGACTCTTCAATCTCATGACGCTCGACCCGCACAAAGTCCACGACGAGCTTTTTCCGGCTCGTCAAGTCGTCCAAGTCAAACCCGAGCGATCGCACATTCTGTGTCAGTTCCTCAGCGGTTTCTTCGAAGGCCATGAACACGCCCGGCTCGTCGTGCAGAACAGCCCCGCGCACGAGGAATTCCATCGCCATGAGTGTCTTCCCGCTGCCGGCGCTGCCGCAGACCAACGTGGGCCTGCCGCGCGGCAACCCGCCACCGGTGATCTCGTCGAGTCCCTGGATGCCGCTTGGAACTTTGGGCAAGCTCCGCGGCATCACGCTTCGACTATTCGCCTTCTTCATGAACCGCTCCTCCTGACATACTCCCTTAACAGTCGTTCAATCATCATCTATTTTCAGAATACACATCACGAAACTTTAGAGCTACGAACTATAGAGATAGAGAAACCCTACGAGCAAGCTCTAAATAAGTATCACGTTGACATTCTGCAAGGGGTTCGCCTAGCGTCGCTGTCGTTCTCTTTATGAGATTTTGTCAACTTTATTCGCCATGCCTGCTTACTGAGTCTCGCATAATAGAGTGACAAGTCGCGACCCGTTCGTGTACGATCGGGCATGGCGACGCATCGTGTCCCTCAACGCGATTTTCACGGACTGGAAGTTCGTCGTTACCAGGCCGCGCGATTGTTTGCGGCAGGCCGAGAGACACAGGGGGCCATCGCTCGTCGCCTGGGGGTCAGTCGCCAAAGTGTCATGCGCTGGTATCGCGCATGGCGGCAGGGCGGGCGCGAGGCGTTGCGCGCCGCCGGGCGGGCTGGCCGCAAGCCGCGGGTGACGCCGGCGCAACTGGCCGAGATCGACGTGGCGCTGCGCCAGGGCCCACGGGCGCAGGGTTTTCGGACGAGCCTGTGGACGTTGCCCCGCGTCGCACGGCTCATCAAGCGGCTGACCGGGGTGCAGTATCATCCGGGGCATGTCTGGCGCCTCTTGGGGACGCTCAACTGGACCGTCCAGCGACCGGCGAAACGGGCCAAGGAACGGAACGAGGTGGGGATCCGCCACTGGATCCGCACCCGCTGGCCTGCGGTAAAAAAAACGCTCGGCGGCGCCGCGCCTGGCTCGTCTTCCAGGACGAGAGCGGCGTCTCGCCGCGCCCCTCGATCCGCCGCACGTGGGCGCCACGGGGCGAAACACCCGTGCTGATCCATGCCTTCAATTGGAAGAAGCTCTCCGTGGCCATGGCCGTGGGGTTCCGGTGGGACTTCCGGCGCAGTGCACTCTTCTTCCAGACGCGCCCGGGCAGCTACAACGACGTGACTCTCATCGAATTCCTGAGCGACCTGAAGCGGGAGATGCGTGGGCGGCGCACCATCCTGATCTGGGATGGCCTGCCGTCGCATAGGAGCGGCTCCATGCAAGCCTATCTGCGCGCGCAACGCTCTTGGCTCACGGTCGAGCGCTTGCCCGGCTATGCGCCAGACCTCAACCCGGTGGAGCTGGTCTGGGGCAACGTCAAGGGGCGTGAACTCGCCAACCTCTGCCCCGATCATCTCGGCGCGGTGGAACGGGAGCTGCGTGCCGGCTTGCGCCGCGTCCGCCGCTCGCCCACTCTGGCGTTCGCGTTTCTCCGACACACCGGACTTTCTTTTTGACTGATGTGTCACTGTATTATACGAGAATCAGTAGGGTAAAGTGCATCCCGTCACACCGGGGGCACCATCACACCGGCAGGACCCCATAGTCTTGCCGCCATCCGTTCCTTCGTGATCTGTGTGTGTCTATTCACAGCATGGCCTGCCTGGGGTTTGACGGCAGGCGATCTGTACCATTCCGGCAAGGAAGCGACAGCGCTCGTCATCGGTGTCGATGATGAAGCCCATGCCTCTCTTTTGGCAGCGGCGTGTTCATCTCTCAAGACGGCTTGCTGCTTACCAACGCACATGTCATCCATGAATCCACGCGTATCCTGGTCTATGGAGCGGCGGACGGCCGGACACCGATTCCCGAGATCGTAGCAGTGGATCCTGACCTCGACCTTGCGGCGTTACGCCTCACATACCCTCATCCCGTCCCGTATTTGTCGTTGGCGAAGGAGCCACCGGAAGATGGTATGGCCGCCGTCGCCATCGATATCCCCGCTTGCCCGATGTGCTTCAGCTGGGGTTAACGATTCATCCAACAGTGTTCCCCGTAACAGTAAGCGGCGAAGCGATGAGGCAGTCCCGCATCGCTCATAAACCTCTGCCCTTTCTTCACATTACCGGCCTCATGAATGCAGGAAGCAGCGGCGGTCCGCTCGTCGCGGCAGCGTCCGGGCATATCCTCGGACTCGTGGTGCATACCGTTCCATATCTGGAAGCGGCCAAAAATTCACAGGGCGAGTCGATCGGACGAGTGATGTTACGAGCAGGTTTGAGTTATTGCATTCCATCAGCGAGGATTCGCGAGTGGCTTGACGCCAATCATCTCTCGAAGAGCGAGTCTGTCGAGCCGCCCAGTCAAAGACAACAAACCGTGCCGAAGCCCACCGCGCCCGCCGGATTCGTCACCACGGCTCATTTGCTGCAGCTGATGGCCGACGTCATTCGGAGAGATCCAGACTTCTTGGATATGGCGATCCGGCACTATGAATCGGCGCTAATGCTGGAATCCAATCGGCCGGATATTTTGCATGATCTCGGTCGAGCCTTGGCTTCCAGGGGCAACGTCGATGATGGAATATCAGAGTAGTCGGTATCATGAAGAGGATGAGTGCCGTGGCACCTCACTTCGCCCACACCCCAGGCAACAACGATAGTCCACCGGCCACTTCCAGGGAAACAACCCCCGCATAAAGGAATGTCGTCGCTGTCGTGATACCCATCGCCGCCATGTACTGCTGCGTCCCCTGGGGATCGGCAATCTTGTTGATACCCGACATCCAAAGATCAAACCGATCAATACCCGTCCGACGAGAGTGATAGATGCCTTATCATTCATCATGTGGCACCATTCTTTTTCTGAATAGTGAGCCGCCACGCACTCTATGCGGTGCCTCGCGCCAAGTGAATCATAATGCCCAAATAATCCTGCACGTGCCGCGTGACCAGGAAACGATTGCGCACGAATTCTTTCGCTTGATGACCGATCGCGTCGATCCGCTCCGGCTCGTTGAGCAATCGTTTGATATAGAAGGCAGCGCCCGCCGGTGAATTGACGGTGTACCCGGTGTAGCCATGTATCAATTGCACGGTAATGCCTCCGGTATCGCCGCCGATGACGGGTTTGCCTTTCCACATCGCCTCCGTCACGGTCAGGCCGAATCCTTCGCGCACCGATTTCTGAAGGATGATGGTCGCCGCCCGCTGCAGCGCATTGATTTCCAGATTGGCTGTCGGAGGCAACAATAAGAAATGCACGTCGGGGTCCTGGCCCGCCGCCTCCTGCACCTCGGCAAGAACGGCGGCGCCTTCGGGATCGTCGGTTGCCGTGCCACCAGCCAGCACCAGCCGGCAATCGTGACTCTGCTTCACGATGCGGTAGGCGGCGACCACTCCAAGCGGGTCTTTAAACCGATCGAACCGTGATACTTGTAATAAAATCGGTTTGTCCGTCGGCACTCCGAGCTTCTCCAACAACGACGCGATTTCTTCCTGCATGAGTTCTCGGTTCTTATCACTAAGAGGATCAATGGACGGGTACACGATGAATTGCGGCACCGGCAAGCGACGCGCAAATTTCGGGAGCGACACGATGGCTGCATCGTACTGCGACACGAACGGGCGCAGAAACTGCCACACCGCCGGTTGCGGCGTGGACACGTCGATGTGGCACCGCCATAGCCACCGCGCTTCGGGCGGACGAGAACCGATGAGCGCCGCTGGCTGGGGATCGTGGATCATGCAGACATCCGCGTCAAAATTGAGATGTTTGGCGTTCTCGCGATTGATCTCCAGATACTCGTCGAACATGGCCTTGGTGATGTGCTGCGACGTTCCTTGCAAGGCGTTATGGAAGCTCTTGGTCGTGTGATAAAACACGTCGGAACCGGTCAGCACTTCCCACCGGGTCCGGATTCCCAATTCCTCAAACAGGGGCAGGAGCCGATGCAGCATTTCAGCCACGCCCCCGCCGTAGCGGGTGGAATTGACATGGAGCATTCGTGTCCCTTCCAACCGCCGGCCTAATTGACGGAGCGATTCAATCGTGCCGGGCGGCGTAACGGCCCGGTATTGTTCAAGCAGTTCCGGCATGCGTCGTCGCCTTCATCAGCTCCCCGTCGCATAAAGCGACGATGCGGGCTCTCATGCCATCCAGATTGAGGCCCAGGCGCACCACGCGCTGGACTTGAGCCGCGAGTTCCGGCATGTTCAAGCCGTCTTTTGCCGACAGCCAATGAGAAAAATCGTCGAAACCCGGCGTTTTCCGCATACGCGCCTCACAGAGATGGAAATACAGTGCGCCGGCCTCGACCTCCTGCACGGCCTGTCGGAACTCCGACAGCGTCCATGCCTGGCGGTCCAATGGCGTTTCAATGACATGGGATCGTATGAAGTTAAACGGCTCCCCCGTCATCGCGCGATAGACGACGGGGTGGGAGCTCAAATGGTCATCGATAATGGCGATGATTTCTTGACGTAACGATTCAAGAGACAGATACGCGAAAGGGTCCAACACGCCGAGCCGCTCACCGAGGACGCGATCATGGGCGTCCAGAGCCGCCCATGTGGCAAAATCGTTGGGGTACAACGTTTGGGCATATGCATGGCGCAGGTAGAAACTGTGCGTATGATAATAGATGGAGTCCGACGGAACCTCTTCCACCAGTTCCAGCAGCCGCGCGACATCGGTCGCCCGCTTTCCCAACACCTCGCGTAATTCCATACAGCTGACGAACTGAAAGGGCCGGACGGCGCGGCGGTATTCCGGTATCGAAGCATTCACGCGGCAGGCTCCGATATCTCCGACCGCTCCTCGCGCTGCGACGAGCCGTCCGAATGCGTCAGCGATCCGTGCGGACGGTGGCGGGCATCTTCGTAATTACCTTGCTCGATGTGGTCGAGGTATTGTCCCCAAGAGAGTAATGTTCCCTGGCGGACATCACGATCGGACGACGATGTATGCAGTTCCTCATCGAGTCGATGTATCATTTCACGCATCAGCCAATGGGGGATTTGTAACCGGCGCCTCCCGGTAGACGAAACCGAACAAGACGAGATGACTGAATAGTACGCGCCAATGGCGATCGGATCTCATC
>JAHBWU010000075.1 GCA_019636835.1 Nitrospira sp. | reverse complement strand
ATAATCAAATGACGGACTTTGAGTTGATCGATCTGCGTGGTCTTTTCAACCAAAAGATGGCAGACGGGCAACTATCTAGCGAAGATCTACATTACGCCTTGGGGCAACAACCGTTTTCATGCAGTGAATCAGGTCGGCGCGATGCGCTTTGCTATCAAAGATCTTGGGCCTGCCTTGTCTCAGGATGAGAAATCGGTGAGGTACGTTCAGGAAGAAAGGGACTCATGGGAGAGAGTCTTAGGATTACCGACTCTGAAAAGTTGAGCTTACTGTACGAGCGATTTCGGGATGTCTGCTTGGTTGAAAAAGAGGTTTGGAAGGAAATCTTCCTGCCTCGCGATACAATACAGGGACCGGTTCGGACGAATATCCAGGATCGGTATGAAGTTGAGATTGACGATCCTGCCACTGAACAAATGATTGAGAACACGATCTCTCGAGGGAGTGCCGCATTGGGCGCGACGATTCAAGAATGTCGCGCCCATATTTCGTTCTTTAAGAGATCGTGATCAGAGCGCTTCCAATGCCGCGATCCTAGCTTCAATCGGCGGGTGCGTCGAGAACAAGCTCATGAGCCCACCGGTTTTCCCGGAAATCTTCATGGTTGCCAGTGCGTCCTGCGTCGAGTATTCGAACTGAGCGCGATTGACCCAGCGATCAATTGCCCTTAGCGCACCGATCATGGAGTCCTTTCCGTAGACCCTGGCCGCGAACGCGTCTGCTCCGAACTCGCGATGGCGTGAGAACCAGCTGATGACGATAGAGGCAAAAATACTTACGATGATCTGAAGGACCAGTGACAGACCGAATCCCAACGCCGCTTGATCTCGCTCCGCGAAGAAACGCCGCACCCACATGGCGATATAATACACAAAGGTATTCATCAGCCCAGCCAGGACGGTCGTGGCGAACATGTCGCCGTTATATACATGACCCATTTCGTGAGCCAGAACCGCCTTGACTTCGTCTTCTCTCAAGTTCTGAAGCAAGCCGGTTGAAACGGCCACCATGGAATTGTTTTTGCTGGGTCCGGTCGCGAACGCATTGGGGTCCGGTGAATCATAGACCCATACCTCGGGCATCGTGATGTGCAGACGTTGGGCGATTTCCTGTACACTGCCGTAGACGACCTGTTCGGCGCGTGAGCTGGGTTGAATGATTTGCTGGCAATTGAGCATCGCCCGCGCCATTTGTTTGGAGAATGCCAAACTGATGAATGCGCCTCCGAACCCAAACATTGCCGCCCATACCAACGACGAGAGATCAACAGAGTCACGGACATCGATTCCGAACATCGGCAGGATGACATTGATCAGAATCGGCACGGTGAGCGAGAGCGTCACCATGATAAGAATATTAGCGATCAGCAGTAGGCCTATGCCTTTCATCCACTTCATCGAGAGCCTCCTTGAAGACAATCAGTCGTCTCACACGAGACGATTAACGAGTGGCCACACTGAATTAGATTATACACAAATCCTTCTTCTGCAATACACTGGTGCGAGCGGGATTCATTGAACTGTGAATAAGACTTTGTGATCAAAAGTCAAGATCTCGAAGTCTCTGAAAGTACGTGGATAATGTTGATCCTCTCGCGTGGTTCCTGTTAGAAAGTTCTCATGGAAGTTATCCGGAAGTCTTTTTGTGTGCTTGGTGCGGCGGGATGGTTCATTGCTGCGCCCGTGGTGGTCGGGTCGGCCGCCGACGGCTCAGAGCCAGGCCCACCGATCGTTGTTCCAATTTCGCCTGATGGGGTTCAGCGCGCTAAGGTCATTCTTGACAGCTACTCTTATTCGCCAAACCATCTTGTAGTGGAAAGTGGGAAGCCGGTTGAGCTGACTCTGACGAGCGTCACGACGATTATACCGCATAATCTCATTATCAAAGATTCGGCTGGTAACTTGTCGGTCGAACAGGATGTCGGTGCAGGAAACACCGTGATTGCCAGATTCGTTACGACTCAGCCTGGCCTCTTTCCGTTCTTTTGCGACAAACGACTGTGGCCTATGCCTAGCCATAGAGACAAGGGAATGGAAGGCATACTGGAAGTCAAGTGATGTATGGCATGAGTACAGTGTCTTCGGAACTGGAACTAAAACTAAAACAGCAACTGCTTCGTGATCTGCTCAAGCGTGTGTCTCGCCTCTTCTATACGACACTGGTCGTCGTGCCGACGAATGTGCGTGATCAAGTGAGCTTGGCCTATCTCTTTGCCAGGGCTGCCGATACGATCGCCGATACGGAACTGATAGACCGACCTCGCCGCTTAGGTTTTCTTAACCGCCTCAGAGAGCAGTTTGTCGGTGATCAGATTGATTGGGCACAGATCCGTACCATCCAACAGGCCATGAGTCCGCTTCAACAAAATTCGGCTGAACGAACCCTGCTCGAACGGTTGGACGAGTGTTTCCGAATTTTTCTCACCTGTTCGCTCACCGACCGATGTCGGATTCAGCGACTGATGACGACCCTGACTCAAGGAATGGAAATGGATCTGAGTACGTTCCCGGGATCTTCTGTGGCAGACCTCACTGCGCTCAAGACGCTCGATGACTTAGATCGGTACACCTATCATGTGGCCGGATGTGTCGGTGAGTTTTGGACCGATCTGATGTGTGCCCATCGGAAAGCATTGGGGGACTGGGACGTCCAACGGATGTCGGAAGTCGGGGTGCGATTTGGAAAGGGATTGCAACTGACGAACATCGTCAAAGACATTGCCCACGATCTACAAAAGGGGCGTTGTTACATTCCCGAGATGATGCTTAACGAAGCCGGGTTCAGACCGTCTGATTTATTGGATCAGAACAATCTTTCTCGCTTCAGGCCTGTGGTCAGCAAGCTCATTCGTCTGGCGGTTGAGCATCTTGATCAGGGCTGGCTCTACACAATGGCGATTCCGCGATATGAAACCAGGCTAAGGCTGGCATGTATGTGGCCGATTCTTTCCGCCGGAGAATCTCTCAAGCTCGTCATGAACTCCACCGATCTGTTGAATCCTGCCGTCAAAGTCAAAATCCCTCGCAGCAAGGTCTATCAGATCATCGCCATGACAACTGGTACGGTTGGTTGTGGATATGCCGGGACTGCGTACTGGGGACATTTGCGAAAACAGATCGTGTAAGTCACCCGGATTGTTGTCCTCTCTTTTTCTTCCTTCTACCTACGGCGGATGGAACGGAAGAGTGGGGAGATATGCGCCATCGCGCTGAACATATGGCAAAGGTCTCAAAAAGCGAGCGGGCGACGGCATGCTGCCATGCAGCGTTTTAGAGGAGCTCGCGGCGATCAAATGAGCCAGTCAGAAGGTGTGCGCGGACCTTTGCATGATGGCGCAATCGAGGCCATGCTCCGTTCCGTCCGTTGCTCTTCTACTTCTTCTGCGGCTCCAGCAACTTGTCGCCTTTTCTAAACACTGCGTAGATCGCCTGTGAGGGACAGGCATCCAGGCAGAGCCGGCAGCTTTCCAGACAGCGCGATGGATCGAATTTGTAGGGAGGCGTCGAGAGCCAGGCGCCGGTGGGGCAGATCGGCACACAGACAGCCTGATGAGTGCAGCGGTCGGGATGGCGGACGAGGTGATCACGAACGACCAGCATGGGTTTGACTCCTTCAAAGAGACCTTGCGAGAAGATCTCGAACATGTTCTTATTCGGGAGACTGCTCACTTCCATTCCTTCACGAGTTCCTTGAGCCGTTCTTTGAGCTCAGGAATCTGAGCTAGATTATTGTGAATCGCCCCCAGAATCTTTTCCAGTCTGGCGGTTCTCAACGCTTCCTTGTCTTTCTTTGCTAATCGATCGTACTCCTCATAAGCGGCTTGATGTGCCGGTTCAAGTCGAGCGCGAGCATCGACGAGGGCCTGTCCGAGTGCCCACGGTTCAGGTGAAAGTGCGGGAACAACGGTAAAGGTTGCATCGCTACAAACAATCACGGCAGCGCCGGGTTTGCCGGTCAACGGAATTACAGCCTGCACTGTTTTGCCTTCCAACGATTTCCAGTCCAGCAACAGCCCCGGAAATCGTTGGGTGAAGGCCACTTTTTCCATGTTGGCCTTCCATTTGTCTTCTGTCGACATCGAAATATAGGGGTCCTACGGCTTCTTGATGGGATCCAGTCGCTCCGGCACCGGATGGTCTGGCATGAGCAATCGGCTGACGATTTCGCCCTTCAGAACATGCCGTTCCATAATCTCTGTGACGTCGGCTTCTGTCCCGACCCAGTACCACACTCCCTCAGGATAGACCACGACGCTAGGACCCAACTCACAGTGATCCAGGCAGCCGGCTTTATTGGCGCGAACAATGCCTTTGAGATTCAACCGTTTTGTTTCGCTCTTGAAATGCGCGTGCAGTTTTTCCGAGCCTAAGTTTGCACAACAACCACGCGGGTCCTCTTTGGGACGCTGATTTGTACAGACGAAGATGTGGCGTTGAAATGGCGGCATACAGTCGGGCGGCTATACCGGCATGGTGAGAGTATTGAGCCGTTCAATCAGTAGCGTCACATCGTGGCCGCTTAAGAACGGAGATTGCTGTGGGGTTCCCCTCAAGACAGTCATGATTTCCTGTAACCGCAATGACGCGCGTCGAAACTCATCGCCTTTCGAGAGTTCCGATCCTTGACCGGCGCGCAGTTTGTCGAACTCGCCCCGGATATCGCGAAAATCCCGGTGCAAGTTCTTGTGCAACGAACAAGGGGCACAATACCATTTCGGGTTCTGATCCGATGACGGCGACAGCCGATCGTAGGGGCGTCCAAAAAAATCTTTCCCCAGGGAAAATTTTGTGAGCGGGCCACCAGCGGTTCCGCAAGCCTGACACGATTCGTCCCAGGAGTCCATCCTCACCTCCATAACGACGCTGGAAGCGTACATTTTACAACAGGCCTTTCCACACTGTCCACGGGCAGATGGTGTGGCGGTCCAACCAATCACTTCGCGTATCGAGGTATAATGACAGTATTGGGTATGCAGCACTCATAGCCGGAAGGGAGAACCTATATGGTCATCGGTGTTCCGAAGGAGATCAAGGATCATGAGTATCGCGTCAGTCTTACGCCTGAGGCTGCAGCGACCCTTCGTCAGAGCGGGCATGAGGTCTGGCTCGAACCGTCCGCCGGGGAAGGCAGCGGATTTAGCGATGACGAGTATCGTAAGGTTGGAGCCTCGGTTGCCGGTTCGAAGGAGGAGGTGTTTAAGAAAGCTGAGTTGATCCTGAAGGTTAAAGAGCCGTTGCTCTCGGAATGTCATTTGTTTCGTCCCGACCAGGTTCTGTTCACCTATCTGCATCTGGCGGCTCTTCCAGAACTGACGAAAGCATTGATGGCGGAGAAAATTACGGCGATCGCTCGTGAGACAGTCGAAGCCAAGGACGGTAGCCTGCCAATGCTGAAACCAATGAGCGAAATAGCCGGACGGCTGGCAGTGCAGATCGGAGCGCAGTATTTGGAACGGTCATATGGAGGGCGGGGTGTGTTGTTGGGTGGTGTGCCTGGAGTCGAGCCGGGAAAAGTTGTGGTGCTCGGTGCAGGGGTAGCCGGCACCTCGGCGGTACGGATTGCTGTCGGCATGGGGGCGCAAGTGACCGTGCTCGATTTGAATGTTCAACGACTACAAGAATTAGACAATCTCTATCAAGGCCGACTGATTACCCGTATCTCAACGCAGACTGCCGTCGAGCAGGCGGTGGTGGAAGGAGATGTGGTCGTTGGCGCCGTACTGCTACATGGTGCGCGCGCGCCCAAAGTGGTAGGCCGAGCGTTGGTTGCGCGGATGAAGCCTGGAGCTGTGATCGTAGATGTCGCAGTCGATCAAGGCGGGTGTTTTGAAACGACAAGGCCGACGACTCACTCGGAACCAGTCTATGTGGTGGATGGTGTGACGCATTATTGCGTGACGAATATGCCAGGCATTGTGCCTCGAACTGCGACTTTCGCATTGATCAATGTGACTTTGCCCTATGTAGTACGCCTCGCTTCTGACGGTGTGGATCGAGCGATCCGATCTGATCCCGGGCTAGCCAAGGGAGTCAATCTCAAAGATGGGAAGGTAACCCATCGAGGTGTGGCGGAAGCTCACGGGTTGCCTTTTACCCCTGTCTTGTAAGACAATCACGCGTCGGTTTTCTCCACTTGGATTTGTCGGGGCGTAGCGCAGCCCGGTAGCGCACTGCGTTCGGGACGCAGGGGTCGGAGGTTCAAATCCTCTCGCCCCGACCAAACCAAGCTTACTCGTACCGCCAGCTATTTTTCGTCTTATCGTAATTGACGCCGGCGGATAAGGCCCCCCAGTAGTCCTCGATTCTCTACCAAATCAAGCTTGCCAGTATTGCCGGTTCTCTATCGTCTTATCGTGAAAATAGACCCCACCGGTTTTTTCATTCCAAACCGCATGTTGTGGGCATTGCCGCCTATTCGGGTATGTCGTACATTTCATATTCGATTCTTAATAAAACCTCTGTCACGGGTAGAGTTTGACGCAGAATTGTAAAACGCGTGACGCATCGGAGGAGGTGTGAGAATATCCGCTGAGCAGAGCGCAAGTAGCTGTTTGCGCTCAAGGATTTAGGACCAGATGACCCAAACGGCTGATGACCCGCCGGTTCGAGCACGCAGTCTCGTCGGTGGTCGTGTGCAGGGGGTAGGATTTCGCGCATTTGCGGCACGAACCGCCACACGGCTTGATCTCGTAGGTGGCGTTCGCAACCTCGACGATGGTCGAGTCGAACTGGATGTGGAGGGGAGAAGAACGGTGATCGAAGCACTTCTTCGTGAATTGAAAATCGGTCCTCCTGCTTCCCATGTCACAAAGATTGAGACGGAATGGAGTGCCGCGACCGGGCGGTATTCAAACTTCAGTATTTGGTATTAAAAAACGAGGAATCATGAGTCGACCGCATGACGAGGAGTCCGAGTTGAGTGAGGCTCGAAGGCAAACCGTCGACGATATGGACGCCTCAGAGCCTACAAGCTCACCGGATCAGGGCGAACGGGAAACGGGTCGAGCGGAAGGTCTTGATACTCTGAAGAGTTACCTGCGGGAGGTTCGCCGATCGACCCTATTGACCTTTAAACAGGAACAACAGCTCGGTAAACGGGTCATGGCCGGCGATGAGCAAGCTCGGCAACAGATGATCGAATCGAATCTGCGGCTTGTCATCAGCATCGGGAAGCGTTATATGCACCGGGGATTTCCGTTTTCCGACATCGTGGAAGAAGGCAATTTAGGCTTGATCAAAGCCGTCGAAAAATTCAATTACAAGCGGGGATTCCGGTTCAGCACGTATGCCTCTTGGTGGATCCGGCAGTACATCGAGCGGGCGATCATTAATCAAGGCAAGTTGGTTCGTTTGCCGGTACATGTGGTCGAGCGCCTCAATCGTTATTTGAATCGTGTCGAACAGTTGGTGCAGGAGCTTGGGCGGGAACCGAGAGCGGCAGAAGTGGCCGCCAAGATGAAGACATCGGAAGAGGAAGTATTAGATCTGAAACAGTTGGTGCGCACAACCTGTTCGCTCGATAGCCCGCTTAACGACCGCACTGATACCTTCTTACGCGATGTGATTGAAGATCCGGTTGGGCTCTCACCCGATGAGACCGCCGACGGGGTTCGACGGAGGACGGAACTGATGGCTTGGGTGAGGGAGTTGCCTGAGAAAGAGCAAACTGTTATTGTGTCGCGGTTTGGGCTCGACGGAGACGAAGCGAAGACGCTCGAGGAAATCGGCCGTACCATGGGGCTGACTCGTGAGCGCGTCCGGCAGATCGAGATGGCCGCGCTGGTTCGGCTTCGCAACACCATCGAGCGAAAAACTATGACACAGGCAGACTTGCTCTAATCTCGTGACCGTCGTCAACTATCAAGCGCTCATTCGAGAAGTGTCGGACTTTCCGAAGCCCGGCATTCTATTTTATGACATCACCACGCTGCTGAAGAATCCTGCCGCAGTTCGGAGTCTTGCCGACCAATTGACGACTCGGTATCAGGATCGAGGGATCACCAAGGTGGTAGGGATTGAATCCCGGGGGTTTATCTTCGGGGGGATTCTCGCGGCGCGTCTCGGGGCCGGATTTGTTCCGGTTCGCAAGCCTGGAAAACTTCCGGCTGATTGTTATGAAGTGAAGTATAGTCTTGAGTACGGAGATAACAGCCTTGCCGTGCACCGTGATGCGATCGAAATCGGAGAGCATGTGCTGATTGTTGACGACCTCTTGGCGACCGGAGGAACGGCGGAAGCGACGGTCCATCTCGTTCGTCAGCTTGGCGGCTCGATTGTCGGGCTCGATTTTCTGGTTGAGCTGAAGAGTTTGAAGGGGCGCGACAAACTGGCTGGCTACGATGTCCATTCGACCATCATCTATCCCTAGGTTTGAACGCATCCTTCATCACCTCTTGTTCAAGAGGCCTAGGCCGTGATATAGAAGCCGAAATTTTTTGACCCTCCAACCACTTATTCAATTTCTGGAGCGGACTCTCTATGGCAACGAAAACGCAGACGAAGAAAAAGGGCGAGGCAAAGCCGAAATCCACGGTCTCTCCGGTCAAGAAACCCCAGCCGGTGACTGCGGGACCGGCTGCGGCGGTCAAAGCGACGCCCGAGGTCGAAATAGAGGTGCCTGTGCGGCCGAAGGAGACGGCAAAAGAACGGGAAGCACGGGAACGGCGGCAGGAAGTGCTTCACAAGATGCTCATCGGTAAACGCCAAGAGATTATTAAGGAGATCGAAGAGAGTCTGGGGCAGTCCTTGACCGAAGATCAGCAACGGCGTTTGGAGTCAGCGCGTGATGTCGGCGATCAAGCCTTAATGGATCTTGAGCGCGAACTCGGTATTTCCTTGATGGAGATGCGTAACCGACGTCGGCAGTCGATCGACGAAGCCCTTACTCGGTTACACGAAGGGACTTACGGGATTTGTGCCGAATGTGGGGTCGAGATCAGCGAGAAGCGTCTCCAGGCGGTCCCCTTCGCCAAACTGTGTGTAGAGTGCCAATCGCGCGCGGAATTGCTGGAGAAAATCGAACGCGAAGAAGATCGCGATTAACTCCCAAGAATTTCTTCCCCACGACACCCTGCATAGCCCTTTTCCCATCATGACTGGGCCGACTTCAGAACGAGCAGTCGTTCTTGCCAGCGGCGGGTTAGACTCCACTGTTACGGCAGCTGTCGCCCGTCGTGATGGATACGCGCTACATCTCCTCACCATTGCATACCGACAACGTCACGCTGTGGAAGTTGAGCGGTCGAGACAAGTGGCGACGGCTCTAGGAGCTCATCAGCATGTTGTAATAGACGTTGATTTGAGGGCACTCGGTGGATCGGCCCTGACCGGCGATATATCGGTGCCGAAGCATCGGACTGAATCTGAACGGAACCGGGAAGTGCCCGTTACCTATGTGCCGGGTCGAAACCTGATTTTTCTATCTCTGGCTGCGGCTCACGCGGAAGTGCTGGGAGCCTCGGTCATCTATTTCGGCGCCAACGTGATCGACTACTCCGGCTATCCCGACTGCCGACCGGAATTTATTCAGGCCGTGGAAGCAGCACTTCAAGCGGGAACAAAGGCAGGCATGCAGGGCAAGGGCATTGAGATTCGAGCGCCGCTGCTCCGGATGACTAAGGCAGAGATTATAAAGCTTGGCCTGACTCTGAATGTTCCCTTTCATCTCACGCATAGTTGTTATGACCCAATTGGGCCGATTGCCTGTGGGCAGTGTGACAGTTGTCTGATTCGGAAACGAGGATTTGCGGAGGCAGGAGTTGTAGATCCGATTCAGTATGAGGTATGTTGAGCCAACGGTTTGACTTGGAGAATAATCACGCTCTATGAAGGCATCACGAATGTTGTGGGTGAACCTCCTTCTGATGGTCCTTGGTGCCGCACCAGCGTGCAGCCAAAACGGGGTTGAACCAAAAGGAACGGGGACTGTGGTCTCTGCTCCGGCGGAGTTACGGGAAGGAGAGCAGAAGTTCAATGCCAACTGTTCGACCTGCCATGGGATCGGCGGAGTCGGAACCACTCAAGGTCCACCGTTTCTTCACAAGGTTTATGAGCCGAATCATCACGGCGATGCGGCGTTTCAGCGAGCGGCGACCAATGGAGTAAAGGCTCATCATTGGCAGTTCGGCGACATGCCGAGGATCGAAGCGGTTAAACCAGAGGATGTGGATCAAATCGTGAAATACGTCCGCTGGCTCCAGAAACAAGCCGGGATTTTCTGACCCTACCGATCACGTTTTTCCCTATCATCCTAACCGATCATCGTCGCTTGGGCATCCATTTCCTCGCCCGGTCTTCCGCTTCGGCAATCTGTCCTGATGTCATCCGTGTGGCAACCGCATCGCGAGATTCTGCGGCACGTTTCTCACCGTAGGCAACGGAAAGGTTGTACCACATATGAGCTTCAATAAGGCTCTGGGGCACGGCGCGCCCCCGTTCATACATCATCCCCAGCTTTGCGAAGGCCAACGCATTTCGTTGATCTGCGGATTTCTGAAACCAGAACAACGCCATCTGGTCACTGTACGGTGCGCCCTGTCCCAGAGCATAGAGCGTCCCGAGATTGACTTGAGCGGCTGCATGGCCCTGATCAGCGGCTTTTTTAAACCAATCCTTTGCCTCAAGGTAGTTTTGTGGAAGACCTCGCCCTTCGCTATACAGTAAACCTAATTCATTCTGCGCATTGGGATCGCCCGCCTGAGCGCGTTTGAGGACTTCGCTCACAGCTGGTCCGCCAATGAGCTGTTGTGGCGGGTCAGGATTGGGGGCGGCACAGCTTGATGCGAGAAAAGACACCAAGAGAAATCCTACGAGAGTCACGCACTGGTAGGGTGGCAGCTGGTGAGCCATTCTGAACGATGTGACGTGATGGGTATCTATTGTTCTTGAACCGAATTTTGGGTCTTGGGTTTCCAATTCCGTGAGAGAAATTGTGCTTGTGCGATTTGGGTCGGCGTCATGTTCGTGGCCAGACGATCCCGCCATTTTGCTCCGCCTTCATGCCCGTTAGCCGCCGCCAAGTTATACCACTGGTAGGCTTGGACGACATCCTTGGGAACTCCCCGTGCCTTTTCATAATAGGTGGCGATCACGAACATCGCCGGCCCATGCCCTTGGTTCGCGGCAAGACGGCACCACCGTAGAGCTTCCTGATAATCCTGGGGCATCCCACGACCGATGTCCGATAGCACGCAGAGCCGATAGAAGGCACCGACATGTCGCTGGGTGGCTGCCATACGGTACCACCGAACAGCTTCCCTGTGGTCTTTCGGCAAGGCGTTCTCATAGCGCACGCCAAGATTGTACTGGTCCTCAGCGCTTCCTTGTTCTGCGGCTGGCGGTAATTCGTCGATCCGTGACACCGTGTCCCGCACGTCGATGTAGGGAGATTTTGGCGGATCAATGCATCCCGGCAGGGTACAGAGGACGGTTATCATGATGAGATTTCGTAAGCAGCCCCCCATAATTCCTTCTCCTTCGAAATGATCCTGCGTCTGCTGTCTTCGCTTTCCATCCGACAGGCGGCGAACACAGAGGCTACTCTAGCACATCTCGTTCTCTGGAAAGTTATCAAACCTAGTGCACGATCACAATCTTGTTCTTCCACGCCCTGTTGCTTTCACTGAAGAGAACAGATATCTGTTAACTTTGCGCATCAAGGTGAAATCTTGACTCTTGTTGCTGCGCGGAACATCATGATAAGCGCCTTCTTTGTGGGGACCTTATTCCTTCTGTCCACGTCATCGGCTCAGGCGCAGCAAGAGTTTTCCCCTACGTCGGTTGGGAAGGGAGTGCTCCTGGTCGCCAGTCCCTCGCTGAGTGATCCCAACTTCCACCAAACCGTCCTCCTCGTCATCGAACACGGACGAGGTGGGACAGTCGGCCTCATTCTGAACCGCCCCACGAACGTGCTCTTGTCCGAAGCCTTACCGGATTTTACTGTACTGAAGCGAACCAACTACCGATTGTTTGCCGGTGGGCCGGTCGGGCAAACGCAGCTGGTCCTGTTGTTCCGCCTCACGCAGCTCTTACCTGATACGCGTCAGATCATCGCTGGAATCTATGTGGGCACACCTCGTGTCCTGGAACGCATTCTGACTCAGCCTAAACCGACCGAGACGTTTCGAGCCTTTGCCGGATTTGCCGGATGGGCGCCTGGACAGCTCGAACATGAAATGCTTGAAGGAGCATGGGGCATTTTGCCGTCAGATGCCTTCAGTATCTTCGATAACGACCCGGCCACGCTCTGGCCGGATAGCATCAGCCGTCTTCGGGCCCCCAAGACCATTTCCCGTTGACGATTCACCGCAATCTTTTTGATCTGGCTAGATCGCAATGAGAGAGACACGTTGTCCCGCTTGCTTATCTTACCGGACTTGTTTGCTCTTCTACTGCAGCCTTGATCATACACTCCTCCACAAGGTGACCACTGGAGGGTCAGCTCCCACAGCCAGTTCTCAATACCACCGTTGGGGCTAATTGACCGGAATGTTTTCAGAAAATGGCTCCATCGCATACAAAAGATGGGAGATGCTTGAGAGAGTGACTCCCCGGCATCCCATTTGCTAGTTTCAGAAGCCATACAAGAGGGCTATGGCATGTACCGAAATCGAGCTCGAACCTTGGCGTACGAAAGAAGGCCTTAGAGACGCAGGGTTTCGTCGAAACCATGTCGAGAAGTATCGACAGAGCTCACCTAAGGTACTCCTACGGTATGCGGAGAATCTCGTGAAAAGCTACAGAAAGGTGAACCATTCAATCCACACGACATGGAGCGGTGAATTCCGAGACAGGTTGCGAGGCACGTGGATTCATCATGTGATTGACAGAGTTCGAACAACGAAGCGCGGTCTACTGCGTCAATCCGAAGGCGAAGCCATCCTCTTGCAAAGATATCGCCGGGTGCATGGCAAACCGCTGGACATGACCAATCCCAGGACTTTTACCGAGAAACTATTCTGTAGGATGATCTCTTGGAATCGAGGAGTCAATCCAATTTTTACGCAGCTGACCGATAAGTATTCGGCGAGGGCTTATGTAGCGAGTAAGGTGGGAAAGGAGTATTTGATCAAGCTTCTATGGCATGGCGAAGACCCTCGTACCATACCTTTTGACTCGTTGTCGGCTGAGTATGTGATCAAGCCAAGCCACGCGAGCCAACGAGTGATCGTAGTCAAAGGATATGTTGCTCAAGACGATATCGTTGGTGAAGTGTCGGGTTGGTTGAGCAGCAATTATTATTGGGCGGCACGGGAATATCAGTACTATCACATCACCCCAAAAATCATGATTGAGGAATGCCTGAGGACGCAAGACGGCAGTCTGCCTCTAGACTATAAGTTCTGGTGTTTTAACGGAGTACCCGAGCTCATTCAAGTGATCAACCACACTCGAGACAACAACTCGTTCTTTGATACAACCTGGAATCTCCTCGATCTCCACAACCGAGAAGGAGCATCTCGGCGGGCTATCGCTAAGCCTGCCAATC
Source organism: Nitrospira sp. (assembly GCA_019636835.1). Lineage (GTDB taxonomy): Bacteria > Nitrospirota > Nitrospiria > Nitrospirales > Nitrospiraceae > Nitrospira_D. Next base: position 2,709 of record JAHBWU010000075.1, on the reverse strand, counting down.
TGGAACACCTGCTGTCACTCGCGTCGCAACTGGCAGCCGGTTTTGACTTTGTCCGTGTCGATTTATACACCGTCAGTGGGAGACCATATTTTGGCGAGTTAACCTTTACTCCTACAGCGGGAAAGATGAATCTCAAGCCGGAACGTTGGGATTGGATGCTTGGAGAGAAATGGGACCTGTCACTAGACTGCTGAGAGCCACACCCCGAGCGCATTTAGTTAGTGCTGGCAACTCTTCGATCCAACCGGATGTAACTGCTATCTTCCTCCATAGCTGCTCGACCGAAGCGGTTCACCTGCGCGACACGCATGAGCGCTTTCTCATCCTGAAAACCTAACACATACCGTTCGAATAGGACGGGAGATTGTCTCCGATACTTGGTGACGTGGTCTCGACGAAGGACGGCGTCTCGTAGCCCCTCTTCTTCAGCACGCCATGCTTCCACTTCAAGATCGGTCCATGCCTTTATCCTCTGTCGCCGGCACCAGACAATGCGGAATGTCACAGGATTGGTTGTATAGTCCATGGCGTCCACCTTTGTTGATAGGTCTGGACTGGCCACTTTGCACGTAACGTAAATTGAGCAAAGAGGGTGCCTGAAGGGCGACCTATCGCATTCTCATTTCCCACCCCACATACCAATTGGATTTTCAACAGCTTCTTAGTAAGGTGTTGATTATGTCTCGCTGGATCTCACTAGGCTTGTCCGGCTTGTTCCTTATTACCGTTGCAGCGGGCTACTGTATCGCTAGTTGCGACGTGGCCCATGCAAGCCATGATGGGCAGTCTGCGGCAGAGTTCCATAATCCCTCGGGATCAGGCTACGAGGTTCCAGGTCTTTTGTTCCCAGTATTTGTTGAAGGAGTGGAGGAGGTGGTGGGTGGGTCTCTCGACCAAGCCCAAGCCGATGCAGCTCTCCGAACGGTGATCGAAACATTTTCCTATTTGAATCAGCATCGGCACACCTATCCACGGTTCGATGAAGCTGTGAGCAAAGGCATGCTCGATCGCGTCATCATCCAACCGAGCGTACACAATCATGAAGGAAAGGTGTTTCCGTTTCTGGTTGTTCGGACGGTGAATCCCGGTCGGGTTAGGTTATTGATCAGTGCGTTGTCGATGAAAGAGGGACGATATCTTGGCGAGCCAGAACAGTTTGCTTCAGTGCTGGCGCGAGAGTTCCAATGGGTGGTCAGCAAAGCGGAGACCGGCCAAAAACCGAAAACTGGCTCCCGCGAACGAGACCTTCGGCAGGCAACGATTCGAACCGACAAGGAAATTCTGGCCCTCTCCGGAGAAGAGCGGGTACGGCTGCTCCAACAGCTATTCGAGACGTACCTATGCACCGTCGACGACCAGTTGAGTTTGGACGAGCAGTCCTACTACGAGGTCGGCAGCACCATTTTGATTCCACCGAATCAGCCGGACTCTGCGACCAAGTTTTATGATATTCGGGTTCGAGAGGCGTTGCAGAAGATCGTGCGGGAGCCTGTATTTCTGGAACGCACGCCCCTGGCTGTGATGGGTCTCCTGAACGGAAATATCTGGAATGTGGCGTACGTTAAAGTCGACCAGCGTGATTGGGCGACTAGAACTAGAGTGCAACCGGCAGATAAAGCCGTGATGGTCGGTGTGGCTGGGCGATCGGTTCAGCCTGCGGCAATTTTGCTCAATCTCCATCGGACGGCAGCTCCCGACGATCCCTTCTATGCCGACACGAAGCATCTGCCGATGGGCGCACTGTCCACGGATCAGCTGGCGCTTGTCATCGCAAAGGAGATTCAGCAGAACATCGTGGAGAAATCGCAGCGCGGTCACGTTGCGCAGGATGCGCTGACGGCACCAAAGTAACCAGTGCGAAGGGACAGAAAACAGCGGCCGATTTTCCATTCACATCTGCGCGATAGCAATCAAATTCTCATCGGTGGATTTGTTGCATGGACGAATTTCTATGCGGCGGTGAGCGGAGGGAAAGAATATGCGACAGGTTCTTGTTCAATGCATCCTTGCTACGGCACTCATCATAGGCTGGTCCACGGTAAGCCACACTCACGACATGGCCAGTCCTCAGTCGCCGGTATCACCGGACTCAGGGGAATCACAGTCCGTCACGCTCTTCCAGAACGTTCGGATTTTCCCCGGGAAAGGTTCTGAGCTGTCCGGTCCTTCCCACGTGCTGGTTCGTGGCAACCAAATCAAAAAGATCTCGACACAGCCGATCCCGACAGATCGGCGCGGTGACACCGTCATCATCGATGGGGCTGGTCGAACGCTGATGCCGGGCCTGATTGACGCCCACACGCATATGATGTTTGCCAATCTGCCGCAGTTGGTATTGATGACCAGCGACATCACCTACAGCGCCGTGGTGGCCGCCAAGGGCACAAATGAGATGTTGCTGCGAGGCTTCACGAGCGGACGCGACCTCGGCGGGCCAGTCTTTGGTCTGAAGCGCGCGATCGACCAAGGCGTTGTACCAGGTCCGCGCATCTGGCCGTCGGGTGCCACGATCTCCCAGACCGCCGGTCACGGCGACTTCCGTCTCCCAACGGACTTTCCATCTCGTCCAGGCGATCATTCATTTGCCGAGCGCGTCAATGCCACCGCAATAGCCGACGGTGTCTCCGCCGTGCTACAGCGCACGCGCGAACAGTTGGCGATGGGGGCCTCACAGATCAAGGTCATGGCCGGCGGCGGCGTGGCGTCCCT
>JAHBWU010000074.1 GCA_019636835.1 Nitrospira sp. | reverse complement strand
TGTATCAATAAACGTGATGATCGGACGGTTGAACTTTTCCGCCATCTGCATGAGGCGGAGCGCCTTCCGATATCCTTCCGGGTTGGGCATGCCGAAATTCCGTTGCATGCGCTCTTTGAGGGTTTTGCCTTTTTGATGACCGATAATCATCACAGGGCGGTCATTGAATCGGGCAAATCCTCCCACAATGGCCCGATCGTCTCCAAATACACGGTCGCCATGAAACTCAAGAAAGTCTCGCGTCAGCTCATTGATATAGTCGAGCGTGCTGGGACGTTGCGGATGTCTGGCCAGCTGCGTTCGTTGCCAGGGGGTCAGATGCTTGTAGAGTTCATGTTCGGTTTGAGCAAGCTTCGCGCGAAGCTTCCGGATGTCGTTTTGGATGGACGATTTTCCATTGGTGGCGGTCGCAGACAGTTTCTCGATCTTCTCTTCGATCTCTCGGATCGGCTTTTCAAATTCGAGGTAATCGCGCATATCCCCGTTCAGCTCCGTATAACGATCGGCCAACCGGCCCGACTAAGCCCCCTAAGATAGCAAAGAGAGAGCCCCTTTGCCTAGCACTTCCTCAACATCCGACACAAAATGGTCGCTGGCACAAACGGTGAGATGGGGGAGGGGAGCCGTCTCAGCTTCCAAGGTACCATCGGTTCGAAAGGACATCGAGATTGAGGTACTACCGGGATGCCGCCGGAAGATATCCAGCAACCGAGGCAACTGCTCCCGGACCTCCGGGCGATCACTGAGGCGGATACGGATTCGTTTGATGGATTGCGCCTGGACCTCAACCAATGGCTCGATCTTACTCCCGCGAATTTTGGTGCCCTTGTCCCCTCGATCGATGGTGCCGGTGATGCGGACGATCCGCTCTGGTGCGAGCAGCTCACCGGCAGTCCTGAACAAATCAGGAAATACGATCACTTCAGCAGTCCCTTGCAGATCTTCCACCGTGAGATAGGCCATTCGATCGCCCTTCTTCGTCAACATCGATTTGACCGTGGCGATGATGCCGCAGATCTTCACCTCGCCGCCGTCGGAACAGTCCTTCAATCCCACTGTCGTGGTGGTCGACACGGCACTCAGCGTCGCTTCGTAGCGGGCGAGGGGATGGGCGGAAATATAGAACCCGGTCAGTTCCCGCTCGTACTTCAATCGTTCCGCTTGATCCCATTCCGCAAGCGAAGGCAGCTGTGGGGTCGGCAAGGCCGTCGAGGCGCTGTGCCCATTCAGCTCCTCTCCGAAGATGCTGATTTGCCCCAGCTCACGCTCGCGTTGAACCGCCGCCCCCTCTTCCACCGCTTGATCGAGCACCGCCGTCAGTTGTGCGCGCCGGGCACCGGTCGAATCGAAGGCGCCGGCCTTAATCAGGCCTTCCAACATCCGCTTATTCACCTTGTGAAGATCGACCCGTCGGCAGAAATCAAAAAACGATCCGAAGAGGCCGCCATGAGTCCGCACGTCGAGAACCGACTCCACGGCGCCCTCACCCACGTTCTTAATGGCCGCCAAACCGAACCGGATCGCCCCGCCTGCCACTGCGAAGTGTTTTTGGCTGGCGTTTACATCGGGTCCCAGGACTTTGATGCCCAGATCCCGGCATTCCGTGAAATAGCCGACCAGCTTGTCCTGGTTGCCCATGTCGGTCGTCATGAGGGCCGCCATAAACTCGGTCGGGTAGTGTGATTTGAGATAGGCTGTCTGATAACAGACGACGGCATAGGCGGCAGCATGCGATTTATTAAAACCGTATCCGGCGAATTTCTGGATCAATTCGTACAGCTTCTCGGCTTTCTTCTCCGGGATCTTCTTGTGCCTCGCGCCATCGAGGAACTGGACACGCAACTTTTCCATTTCTTCCGGCTTCTTTTTGCCCATCGCACGCCGAAGAATATCGGCTTGGCCCAACGAGAACCCAGCCATCTTGTTGGCGATCGCCATCACCTGTTCCTGGTAGACGATCACGCCATAGGTCTCCTTGAGGAGCGGCTCCAATTCCGGAACCTCATACGTAATCGGTACCTTGCCCTGCTTTCGCTTGATGAAATCTGGGATGAGATCCATCGGTCCAGGACGATAAAGCGCGATGATGGCGATGATGTCTTCGAACCGGTCGGGTTTCAGTCCGGTGAGCAGATCGCGCATGCCGGAGCTTTCAAGCTGGAACAGTCCGGTTGTTTTTCCCGAACTCAACAGGGCAAAAGTGGCCGGATCATCGAACGGCAGCTGATCGATCACAAGCGGCGGCGCCTCTGGATGCGTTTCATTGATGAGGGTCTCGGCTCGCCGGATCATCGTCAGGGTCTTGAGGCCGAGAAAGTCGAATTTGACCAACCCGATTTTTTCGACGTCGCCCATCGAGTACTGGGTCACAATTTCGTCGTTAGCGCCCTTGTAGAGCGGCACATGGTCGGTGAGGGGTCCTTCAGAGATTACGACACCCGCCGCATGGGTCGAAGCATGTCGAGCGAGACCTTCGAGGGACTGCGCATTGGTCATGAGCTCTTTGACTTTCGGATCCGTCTCCACCAGCTCGCGCAAGCGCGGCTCTGTCTCCAGCGCCTGCTGGAGCGTGATGTTCAATTGAGTGGGGACCAACTTCGCCACTTTATCCGCGTCGGCGTAGGACATCTCCAACACACGCCCCACATCGCGGATCGCGGCCTTGGCCCCGAGGGTCCCAAACGTAATAATCTGGGCGACATGGTCGGTGCCATACTTGTCCACCACATAGTTGATCACTTCCCCGCGGCGATCCATGCAGAAATCCATATCGATATCGGGCAGAGAGACGCGTTCAGGGTTCAAGAAACGCTCGAACAAGAGCGTATAGACGAGTGGATCGAGGTCGGTAATGCGAAGGGCGTAGGCGACAAGGCTGCCGGCGGCAGAACCTCGACCAGGTCCGACCGGAATCCCTTGTGATCGAGCGAAGCGGATGATGTCCCAGACGATGAGAAAGTACCCGGCAAATCCCATCGAGCAGATCACCATGAGTTCTTCTCGAAGGCGCTGATCGTACACGCCGGAAGCGACCCGGCTAGGACGTTCCTTCAACCGTTCCCTCAGTCCGGCGAGAGCGAGATGTTCCAGGTAGGACTCACGATCCTTAAATCCGTCGGGGATGCGATACTGCGGAAGATAGGTCTTATTCAGCGGGAGGTCGAGGTCGCAATAGTCGGCGATGCGGCAAGTGTTCGTCACGGCGCCGGGAAATTCCGTAAACGCCGGAGCGATTTCCTCCGTTGATTTGACGTACAGCTGATCCGTGTCGAACTTCATCCGGTTGGGATCGCTGACCGTCTTTCCTGTCTGCAGGCACAGCATCAGCTCATGCGGCCGCGCGTCTTCCTTCTTTAAGTAATGACAATCATTCGTGCCCGCCAGCGGAATCCCGAGTTTCTTATGGATCTCTATTAATCCGGCATTGGCTACTCGTTGATGATCGAGTCCGTTCGCCTGCACTTCGAGATAGAAATGATCCTTCCCAAAGATCTCTTGAAATTCGCCGGCCACCGCCATGGCACCGTCCATGTCCTTCTGGCCGATGAGATAGGGAATCTCGCCGCTCAGACAGCCGGAAAGAGCGATGATGCCCTCGTGGTGTAACTTTAACAGCTCCTTATCAATACGAGGCTTATAATAGAATCCTTCAAGATAGCCTTTACTGACGAGCTTGATGAGATTCTGATAGCCGGTGAGATTTCTCGCGAGGAGAATCAGGTGATAGTAATCGTTATGCGCGAGACCGCTGTCTTTCTTGGCATGTCGACTGCCGAGCGCCATGTAGGCTTCACAGCCGATGATCGGCTTGACGCCCGCCTCTTTGGCTTTGCGGTAAAAATCGACCGCGCCGAACATGTTGCCATGGTCCGTCATTGCCACAGCCGGCTGATTGAAAGACTTGATCTGTCGGACCAGCGGCTCAATCTGATTTGCGCCGTCGAGGAGACTGAATTGCGTGTGGAGATGAAGATGGACGAAGGACGAAGCCATGGCGGAAGATTCTATGGAGATGGGGAGGGGAAGTCAAACATTGGAGGATACGACCGATCAGGTTGCATTCATCTAAAAACCTTCGCGCATGAGCGCGTGATGTGGCTGACTGTTCGTACAAAATCGGGATGGCCTGCAAGCTTGTCCGATTGACACCCCAATACCTTACCTTCTCGCTAGGAGGCGCTTGACGGAGTCAACGAATCGGCTGCGAATGTGCCGCGCATGGGGTCACTGCGTACTATGCCGGTCAGTATACTCAATAGTTAGGCTCCTGAATACAGAAGGCACACAGCGTGGTACAATGACCGCATGAAGCGCTATTCGTGGAATGCCGAAAAAAACGAGCAGCTCCAGAAGACTCGCGGCATCTCCTTCGAAGAGGTCGTTTTTCATATCCAGGCCGGTGATGAAGTCGATGTCTTCTTCCATCCCAACCAGGAGCGGTATCCGGACCAAAAGGTCTCGGTCGTGATCATCAACGACTATGCATACCTGGTGCCGTTCGTGGAGTCGGAAGAAGAGATCTTCCTGAAAACAGTCATCCCCAGCCGCAAAGCCACGAAGGAGTACGTAGATGAATCAGATGAAAACACTTGATCAAGAAGAGAAAGAGATTCTTGACGCATATGAGTCCGGGAAGCTGAGGCGCGTTCCTGAGGCCAAGAAAGAGATTGCGCGTCACAAGCGCTATGCGGCAGCCACATTTAAGAAAGACGCACGAATCAATATTCGCATCTCTTCAAAAGATCTGAAGGAACTTCAGAAGCTGGCTCTGAGCGAAGGGTTGCCGTATCAAACACTCATCTCAAGCGTTCTTCACAAGTTCGCTGAACGGCGGCTAACAACGCGTTCCAGCCGACGGTCCTCGCTTCGCTCGGCCCGCCGCTGAGCGTGGGTGTTATGCCGGTCAGTATACTCAATAGTTAGGTGTCTCAGTGAAGCGAGCCCAGCTAAATACGTTAGCTCAAAAGGTCTTGGTCACTAAGGTTGAGCGCTTATCGAAGGTTCCCTACGCCGAAATCGCACAATGGCCAGAGTATCCAAAGACCCCTGAAGAAGTAGGGCTCTACGTACCACCGGAGTTGTCGGACTATAAATTCACGCTTATGAAAGACACACAGCCCGACAAAAGCATACGTGTTGCCATTCAGCTCTATCGGCACCGTTTCTTTGGTTTCGGCCAAATGAGTGCGGACGGCTTCTTCATAGTGCCAAACGAGACCATTCGTCAGTTCACAGAACGAGACGTTTGGGCAATAACGTGAGACACGTCACCCTCTACTGCTGCGAACGAGCCGGGACGCGGTGCATCAACAGCCACTGTCAGCGGCCCGCCGCAGAGCACGACCGTTAGGCTCCGACGTGATTCGGATACAGTGCTTAACCCCAATAGAGGTATGACATATGGGAATACGGCATATTCGGAGGTGCAACTTACCAAGGTCCACAATTGCGATATCCCTCGATTAATCTACTCAGGAACGCTGTACTACCCTCGTTGAGAAAGCCGCGTTCTCCAGAGTGAGTCTTGAAGATCTGGTTCAGATCATCGAAGGTGCCATTCCCGCAAAGACACTGTCGCAAACCTTCCTTGAGATTCCTAGCAGACTGCAGAAAAACTCGGCAGATGCCAACAATATGGCTGGAATTGTCCGTACGGTGCTGACGTCGGAATCCCTTCAGGATGCTCAAAAAGGCTGTCTCGCAAGGTCGCAGCAAGCGAAGTGGCGAGGCGTACGCTTCGGTACGTTGAGCCTCTGAGCGATGCGAGAACGCCGCTGGCAGACTTTTTGAGCATCCTGTCAGAGCCGTTCCCCGTACTTTCGATAGTGTTGCTTCTTGGCGTCGGCGATCCAATTATCCCGCTTGATGCGTTCAGGATCGGTATCGAGCTTCTTCGCGATTTTCTGGATGTCTTCCGGCTTCCAACGAGCGATTTGGATAAACGTGCGTGTGCCCATCTTATTGAGAGTCTGAGCGAAAGTGGGTCCGATTCCGTTAATCTTTTTGAGATCGTCTGCTTGAATATCCTTACTGACCTTGGACGGTCCTCCCTGGGAACCCAGCTCGGCTCCATTCTGGCGAATCGAACGAGACGCTGCGGTTGCTGAAGCTGGTTTTGCACGAAGTTCCGCCCGCATTTCTCTGAGGCGTTTTTGCAGGCGATCGATGTGCTCATCTTTCTCCGGAATAAGTCGTACCTCCTTAGAGAGAGCTTGACGTTCCGCTTGAAGGTCATGCAGTTCACGGTGGAGACTCGCAATCTGTTCGTCTCGTTCATGTAGACGTTGCTCATCGAGCAGATGTTGCGCACGGAGTTGTTCCTGCGCAGCGCATTGTTCTTGAAATTTTGCCGCTTCCACTTCATGTTCTTGAACCGTGCGCGCGTATTTTCTTCCCCATTCGTTGAGCTCTGATTCCTTCTCGCGAAGAAGGTGAGTGACCGGCACAAGCTCCTCAATTCGACGGTCTCGCTCGTCGATGGACCGTTCGAGCTGCTGGATCATGCCCCGATGGCCGGCTTCTCGATCACTCAGTTCCACCTCCAACTGATGAACACGGCCTTGCACCGACTCCAATTGCTCCAGGCGAGCCCGGAGACGATCCCGATCGGCGAGCCTTTCGTTGAGTTGGGCGATATGCTCGCGCAACACCCGAGTTTCCTGCTCCATCACCTCGCGTGCTTGGTCGGCGGCACGGCAGGCCTGGTGAGCCCCACGAAGCTCTTCACCATGGCCGACCGCCATCGTATCGAACTCGCCGATCCGACGGTCTCGCTCGGCAATAGCCCCTTCAAGCTGCTGGATCGTGCCGCGATGAGCGGCTTCGCGATCGCTGAGTTCGACCTCCAGTTGATGAACACGGCCTTGCACCGCCTCGAGTTGCTTCACCTGGGCGCGCAACCGATCCCGATCGGCCAACCCCTCGTTGAGTTGCGCGATCTGTTCACGCAAGACTCGGATTTCTTCTTTGAAAACCTCGCGGGCCTGCTCGGCGGTCCGACAGGCCTGTTGGGCCTCTCGAAGTTCATCAATCTGGGCCGCTGCGAGCGTATCGAATTCTCCGATGCGGTGGTCGCGTTCGGCGAGCGCCCGTTCGAATTGCTGGATCGTGCCGCGATGAGCGGCTTCGCGATCGCTGAGTTCAACCTCCAGTTGATGAACACGGCCTTGCACCGCCTCGAGCTGCTTCACCTGGGCGCGCAACCGATCCCGATCGGCCAGCCCCTCGTTGAGTTGCGCGATCTGTTCACGCAAGACTCCCACTTCTCGCTCCATAACATCCCTGGCCTGCTCGGCGGTCCGACAGAGCTGTTGAGCTGTGTGGAGTTCATTGGTCTGAGTTGCAAGAATCGATTCGACTTCATTGATCCGGTGGTTGCGGTCGGCAAGCCCTTCATTGAGTTGAGCGACGTGGTCGCGAAAGTCCCGAATTTCATTTTTCAGAACCTCGCGGGCTTGCTCGGCGATCCGACAAGCCTGTTGGGCAGCGCGAAGGTCATCGGCTTGAGCGGCGGCGTGAGATTCGATTGCATGGATACGTTGACGAACCGAGGTCCCTTCCGTTTCTAAGTTCGTCAGTTGTCTCGATCGGGCCGTGAGTTCTGCTTCGAGTGTCTTGAGCCGTTCATTGCGTGAAATAAGCTCTCGTTGAACCGAAGAATGCAGGGTTTCGGCCGACATGATTTTCTGCTCAAGAATCTGCACGGTAGAGGACTTGACCTTCAAGTCGCGTGACATGGCCTCCAGGGTCTGTTCCTTAGTCCGCAACAGATCGGCTAGATCGTGGGACTGAAGCTCCGGCGAACTTTTCGGCAGCCGCCTCAGCCACCAGCCGACAGCGAATCCGATTCCTGCCGCGATGAGGAGACATGCAACCATCTGGCTTATCAGTGTGATCATACGTCATTCCGTCCTTACGTCAGTAATTCGATTCGCTCATTGTGTTGGAGGCCCGGTTGCTGCTTCCCCTGGGAGAGAGGCCGTGTGGAACCATAGCCGATCGTGGCAAACGGGTTGGTGAGTCCGTGGTTGATCAAGTACTGTTTGACCGCTTCCGCACGACGTCGACTCAGCTGCATGTTGTATTCCGCCTCACCCACGGTATCGGTATGACTCGCGATTTCAATCGGCGTATCGGGAGCTCTTCGCAAAAGCACGATGATTTGATCCAGTACCGCCTGTCCTTTGATCGAGATCACGGCACTTTTTGGCTCAAATTCGATCGAGGATTTTGCCAGGACCTGATTCAGCAACAGCTGGAGTGCCGAGAGAGGAACGACGGCGGGGGAAGAAGATGATGTCGTCGGTGCCACTACCACGCGGTCTTCGATTCTCAAGCCGGCTCGTATCGCTGGAGCGACGGCTTGCAGTATTTCGGCCTTCTCGCGAGACCCCCCTACCTGACCGGTGACGACCAACGAACGTCCATCAATGATGATTGAGCCTCGCTCCACCATCATCCCGAAAATCGGTAAGAAATGTGGGACGTTGTCGACCCATGCCGCCGCACCGACCTGTTTGTCGACGATGACCTGGTCGATCACGCGTATTCCCGTTTTCGCATAGAGTGTATGAGCCTGCTCCAGGATAGAGGCCTTACTGCGTTCGGTAGGCAACGAACCGTGAAGCACCAAGCCGCCTTGTTGGAAGCTTGCGTAAAAAGAGGCGGGCGCGGCGGCGACGGGGCGTGACGACGAGGAGAGATGCCGCGGGATGCACACCACGGCGAGGAGTATCAACGCAACGATGCCGCCGGTGAAAATCCCCGCGCGTCTCATGAGCTTTGCCTGCTGCAGATAATATGACGGCTGGTGTGCGAGGCGTGGCGGTGTCATAGGTGACGACGTATGTACTAGGATGAGATCTACCCAGTCAAGCTGATCAAGCAGCAGTGTCAAGCCTTATTGACTGTTCGGTCAGAGCCGATCGCGGAGCGGCTTCATAAAGAGATCTGCATCGGACAGAGAGTGAGGGCATGTAGTCGGAGTGCGCGGAAGAGTCAACGAGGGGAAGAACCGGAGGGATTCCGCATCACGGCGCAGTCGAGCACCTGTGAAGGGGAGAACGGGCTACAGCCGTTCCTTGTACTTGTGGTAGTGTTGCTTCTTCGCCCCTGCGATCCAATCCTCTCGTTTGATCCGCTCCGGGTCGGTATCGAGCTTCTTGGCGATCTTCGCGATATCCTCCGGTTTCCAACGAGCGATTTGGATAAACGTGCGGGTGCCCATCTTATTGAGAGTATCGGCGAAGACCGGCCCGATCCCGGAGATCTGTTTCAAATCGTCTGCCTGCACGGGCTTACTGCCTTTAGGCTGCTGTCCAACTGAGGAATTCTGCCCAGCCTCATTCTGGCGCGGTGGGGCGACGGGCTTACTGACTTTAGACTGCGGAGAATTCGGTCCAGATCCCTTCTGGAGAGGCGGCTGCGGTGGGACGGTGGCGGACGAGGAAGGTGTTGCCCGCAGGGTCGCCCGCAGTTCTTTGAGGCGCTTTTGCAGACGATCGATCTGCTCATCTTTCCCCGGAATCCCCTGGACCTCTTTGTGGAGCGCGTGCCGCTCTGTTTGGAGATTCTGCAGCTGCCGAGTGAGGTCGGCAATCTGAGCGTCACGTTCCTGCAGCCGTTGCTCATCGAGTTGATGTTGTGCGCGGAGTTGGTCCTGAGCCACCGCTTGTTCGTGCAGCTTGGCGGTCTCGGCTTCGAGGTCAAGCAAAGTGCGCGCGTGGGTGCGTTCCCATTCCTTGATCGCGGCATCCTTCTCGCCCAGGAGATGGGTGACCGGCACCAGCTTGTCAATCCGCTGGTCACGGTCGGCGAGCGCGCGTTCCAGTTGCTGGAGCGTGCCGCGATGAGCGGCTTCGCGATCACTCAGTTCGACCTCCAACTGATGCACGCGATCTTGGGTCGACTCCAGCTTCTTCACCTGGGCGCGGAGCCGATCCCGGTGGGCCAGCCCCTCGTTCAATTGCGCGATCTGTTCCCGCAGGACCCGGATTTCCTCCTTTTGAACCTCGCGGGCCTGCTCAGCGGTCCGACAGGTCTCCAGGGCATCCTGGACTTCGTTCGCCTGAGCGGCCGCAAACGAATCGAACTCACTGATCCGACGGTCTCGTTCCGCAAGGGTTTGCTCCAGCTGCTGGAGCGTGCCCCGATGGGCCGCCTCCCGATCACTGAGTTCAACCTCCAGCTGATGGACACGACTTCTCATCGACTCCAACTCTTTTACTTGGGTGCGAAGGCGCTCTCGGGCAGCGAGGCTTTCGTTGAGTTGGGCAATCTGTTCACGCAGGACGCGGATTTCCTCCTTCAGGACCTCGCGAGCCTGTTCAGCCGTCTGACGGGCCTGCTGCGCCCCACGGAGTTCATCTACCTGGGCAGCGGCGCTCGCATCAAACGCACCAATCCGCTGATCTCGTTCGGCAAGGATCTGTTCGAGCTGCTGAATCCTGCGACGATGGGCGGCCTCCCGGTCACTGAGTTCGACTTCCAGTAGATGGACGCGATCTTGTGCCGACTCGAACTTCGCCATCTGGGTACGCAGGTGGTCCCGGTCGGAGAGCCCCTCGTTCAGTTGCACAATATGCTCCCGCAAGACCCGGATTTCCTCCTTCAAGACCTCCCGGGCCTGCTGGCCCGCGCGAAGTTCGTCCCCCTGGGTAGCGATGATCGACTTAAGCTCGCTCACCTGTTGCTGTGCCGCGCTTCCATCAGTTTCCAGGTCCGCCAGTCGCCTTGACCGGATTGCCAATTCTGCTTCGAGCGTCTTGAGCTGCTCGCTGCGGGCGACCAGCTCTCGTTGGGCTGAGGTGAACTGCGTCTCGGACGACATGATCTTCTGCTCGAGCAACTGCATCGCCGCAGTCTTCACCTTCAACTCGTGCGACGCTGTTTCCAGCGCCTGTTCCTTCGCTCGCAACAAATTCGCGAGCTGCTGGCATTGTTGCTCGAACGAACTCTTAGAATTTTGCTGCAACCATCTGTTCAGTGTGCTCATAGTGCATTCAGTCCTTACATCAGCAATTCGATGCGATGGTTCCGTTGAGGGCTTGTTTGATGTCTCCCATAAACACCAAATTGCCTCGTTCGAAGCTTGCGTAGAAGGTGGCGGAAATAATGGCCGTAGACCGTGGCGGAGAGGAGAGGTGCCGCGGGATATACACCACGGCCAGAAGCATCAATGCAACGACAGCGCTGGTGAGAATCCCCGCACACCTCATGAGATCAGCCCACTGTAGACGATGTAACTATTGGGGTGCGACCGGGGCACGGTATCACATTTGATCATGAATGTACTAGGGCAAGATTTGCGACTGAAGCAGTTTGTCGATGGTGCTCGGTTTTCTCCTTATCTTCATTCTGGATGCAGGCATGATTGGATTCATCTGGTATTTCGAGGCGTATACCATCGTGTTCGGTATCCTGATGGTCACTCTCGGTTGGCGCTTGCCGACGCGCCGGGCGCACGACCATTCACAGCCTGCCCAGGTGGCTGCATAAGATCCGCTACCTTGCTGCGAATTTTCTCGCTGGAATTATGCCTCCGTTCGGCGTAAGCCAAAGCATGCGGAAAAAGCAGAGTGCCGGGATTCTGCTCTATCGAATACGGAGCCGCGCTATTCAAGTACTGCTGGTTCATCCTGGTGGCCCCTTCTGGGCGAAGAAGGACGATGGAGCCTGGTCGATCTCGAAGGGCGAATATGACGAAGGGGCTGATTCACTGGAGGCCGCCAAACGGGAATTTCACGAAGAAACCTGTTTTGAAATTCATGGCGAGACTGTTCCTCTGATGCCCGTGCGCCAACCCAGTGGGAAAATCATTTCCGCCTGGGCAGTGGAGGGCACTATCGACGCGACGTCGATTCGGAGCACCGGTTTCCAGATGGAGTGGCCGCCGAAGTCGGGGAAGCTTCAAGAATTTCCAGAGGTGGATCGCGCCGAATGGTTTGACCTCACAACCGCGCATCGGAAGATCCTTCCGGGTCAGCGTCCGTTTCTTGTTCAACTTGAGCGGGTGGTCCCAAAATAAATCGACTGGGCGAGAAAGTGGTCGACAAAACTCTCGGATGCGTCGTCACACAGGCGTAGCATACCAAGATGTGGGCGACATGAACTTCCGCTGTCAATGATTTTGAGATAGAGTCCAGTAACGAATGCGACTACCTGCTGCGATCTTTTGTTAACTCATGCACCGTTCCTGTTTCTCGCGTGTTATAGCCGCGTAGTGCTTCAATTTCGGAACGAAAGGAGCGGCTAACGACTGTATCGAGAAAAATTGGAAGAGTTGGATGCTGATCTAACAGAGCCGACGGTATAACAAGGTCGTACCGTTCTTCCTGGAGAGTAAAACCTAAATCGTGAAGCTTCGCTACGGCACGAAGTCCGATACCGGCATCAGCAACACCTGCTGTAATTCGCCTTGCCACTTCGATATGCGAACCGGCAATGCTGCCATATCCGTTTAACGCCGCCGGTTTTAGGCCATGGCTTTTAAGCCTACCATCCAGCAGATTGCGTGCCCCCGATCCTGGCTCTCGATTCGTTATCGTGATGCCTTCTTTCGCCCAAGACTGTTCAGTCACACAGTGTGTGTGCGGAAATCATTGTCATCATGCAAACGATGCTCAACGACTTCATCATTCACAGCAGGTGGCACGTTGGAGTCGTTTCATGTCGAGTACCTGAGTGCGGTTCTCGCATGACTGAACGAGCCCCGACTTCTGAAAGCGTGTCATAAGTCGACTTACTGTCTCCGGTGTTGTAGCGACGAGGGAAGCGATGTCGGCGCGGTCAAGAGTCGCGGGTAAAGTGACACCATCCTCCGAATGTTGGATGCCCAAGCTTGTCAGCCTCTGCATCAGGTGAAGCATGCGCTCACAAGCGTTGCCATGAGCTAGGCATATCTGTTGTTCTTCCAGCAACTGCAACTGTTCACTCACTTGACGTAGAAGTTTAAAGGAAAAAACAGGGTGTTGGGGCAAGAGGCACTGTAATTCAGTCTGATTGAGGAATGCAATATTGGCATCAGTTAACACTTTTGCGGAAGCTGAACAAACCGCACGCTTCGATAGCACATCTGTGGCGTTCAGGCATCCTCCCGTCCCCACCAAATGGAGACCGTACTCGACACCTTCTTCGTTACAAGCCTGAACCATTACTGCGCCCGTACAAACCATGTGAAGGCCGTTCATGGGTCCATTCTGGGTATAAATGTACTGTCCAGGTCGATAATGCGTGAACAAAACCGGTGTAGTATCCTCACCTTCCCCTCCACGAACGAGATCTGCAAAAGGACAGATCTGCTGCTTTGGGCACTGCAGACACCACTGGTTCTGAGTGAAAGAACGTTTCTCCTGGTCTCTCTCGCTCGCTTTTAGTGATCTTGCTCCCCGCCGCATCCCATTCTTCCCACAACAAAGGTTAGTCCGAATGCTGTCGTGACGGTCATCACTTGCTCTGGTGATCTATGTCATCGACACGGTCATAAGAATGACGGTATAGGTTACACAATGTAAAGTATTATGGTCAAGGAGGAGTCATGCGATTTGGATTGTCCGGGTGCGGCGGCGGATTCGAGTCGGCTGATGTGCGATCCCTAACCTCATTTGCCAGGACCGCGGAACAGCTGGGTTTTCACGGGATCTGGATCAACGAGGAGCATTTTCAAGGACCAATAGGCGGAAAAGGACGCCTCTGTCTATCACCGGTAGTGTTAGCAGCGGCACTGGCATCCCAGACTCAACGCATTCGCATCGGGTTCTCCGTCCTGCTCCTACCGCTGCACCATCCTCTTCGACTTGCTGAAGAATTGGCAACTCTTGATGTGTTAAGCGGAGGGCGCGTGGATTTTGGCGTCTCGCGAGGGGGGAATCCCGGCTACTCAGAGGCGTATGGAGTGGAGCCGTCTCGAGGCAGGGAGACCTTTGAAGCATCCTTGCGATTCATGTTGCAGTGCTGGGGCGATGGTGAATTGCGAATCGGCAGCGGTTCGTATGCGGTGATGCCAAAGCCAGTCCAACGTCCACACCCTCCAATTTACATCGGTACGTATAACGAGGACACCGCTAAGTGGATCGGGAGAAATGGCTACAGTCTGATTCAGCACGGAATCCAATCTCTTCCCAATGTTCGACGAATAATGCATGCATATACGGCAGAAGGGGGACTCGCATCCCAAGTCCCGCTGGGAAGATTTGTCTACGTCAGCGAGAGCGATGAATCAGCCAGAAGAGAACTCGGACCTGTAGTTCTCGATTTGATCGAACGCCTTCGACGCGCCGGCGTTCCTGCACGTCCTGGAACTCTGACAGAGGCGGATCTTGAGCCGAATCGGTTCTATGAGGAGATGATTATTGCCGGAAGCCCAACCACCTGTGTTTCGAAAATTGCGACTCTACAAGACTCCCTGCATGTGGAGTACGTGAATTGTTTAACATCATTTTTTGGGTTTTTGCCGCATGAGCGACTTCGACAGTCTCTCTTGCTGTTCGCGAACGAGGTCATGCCTCATTTTCCCAGCCCCATCACATCGGATGATGACTGTTGCTGCGGTTTGCGTAACAAACACGACGAATCGACGTCAAACATCATGATATCGAGCGACATGCATGAGAAAGGAGTCGAACGAAAATGAGCCTGCGATCGGCGCTATTTCTTCCGTTGCTTAGCATCGCGCTTCTCGCAGAGCCTGGCTTGGCTGAGGAAGTCGAACTTGAGAACATTGAGGTGAAGGGAACCGAAAGTCGAGGCTTTATCGAGGCGAAAAGCTCTCAGCCCCGGACCGAGAGCACCGTTACGAAAGAAGCAATTCAGAAATTAGGCGGGCCGGCGCAGACATCCGTTTATCAAACCCTACGGTTGCTCCCATCCGTCACAGTTGAAACGGCGGACCCCTATGGGCTCAATACCCGCACGCCGTTCAATCTCCGGGTTCGTGGACAACCCGGCAAGGGCACCGCGATGACGATCGAAGGCGTCCCCGTGTGGGCACAAGAATCACCGGGGCCACGGCCTGACATGTTCGACCTTGAAAACATTTCTCGAGTCACCCTATACCGTGGCGCGATTCCACCGGATAAAGGTCTCGGCGCCATGAATATAGCAGGAAATATCGATCTTGGCGTCTTGAAACCGGCTGAAGAGTTTGGTGTCGATGTTAGGAACGGGTTTGGGGCGTACGACTTTATGAGGAATTATGTCCGCGTCGACTCAGGACGATTGGCAACAGGCACCAAACTCTATGCCTCTTATTCCTACACGACCGCCGATAAATGGCGCGGGGAGGGCGGGGCGCCGTCAGATCGTCACCACGTTTCATTCGGGGCGAGCCAGGACTTTGGGCGATACGTGAAAGCCGACCTTTTTTTTGATTATAACGAAGCCCGTCAGCATGCTTTTCGTCCTTTGACCTTTGCACAGATTCAGAACGGCCATGCCGCGCGCGATCTCGATTACAATCCTGCTCTCCTGAATATTCCGGCACAGGATGTGAACTATTTTGATAACAACCGCGAGAACATAACCAACTATCACGTATTCTCTCTTATTACCATTACGCCTTCACCTAATCATGTCATCACGATCAAGCCTTATTACTTTCGAGAGAATATTCCAAGGCTAGCCGGCATCGGGGCATTTCTAGGAGCACCTGCAGTTCGAGAACGGATAAACATGTTCGACCGTTTTGGGGGTGTGCTTGAATACACGACTCACATCCTCGAAACGGAAGTGAAGCTAGGATATTGGTATGAACAATTCAATTTACCCATATCGGAGAAGTATTTTCGCCTGCAGAACGGGCAACTGCAATTTGCGCAATGGTTGTTGGCGAAAAAGGATGGCAACGGAGTTATTAACAGCCCTTACGTTAGGCTGGCGAGAGATTTCAACGCGCTGCATGTTGAGGCAGGGTTCAGATACTTCAACATGTTTGAACCACCCGTGACGGGATTCAACAACGCTGGTATTCCCAACGTTTCTTATGATGATGCCATCGCCCTGAATCTCGCTAAAGACTCCGCCGCCAGCTATCGTGGTCAGACGTACGAGGCATGGCTTCCGCATTTCGGGGCCAGCTACTCTCTGACGAAAACCATCACGCCATATCTGACGTACGGGAAGAACTACGCGCAGCCGCATGGATTCCCTGAGTTTCAGCAGATTTTTGCCAATGGCCGCGCAGCGTTCGACGCAGCCGGGCTCACCGTTCAAACACTTGTCGATCGAGTAAAGCTAGCGACTTCGCATAATGTGGATCTGGGCGTGCGTTACACCACTGAACGTTTCTATGTTGCG
>JAHBWU010000073.1 GCA_019636835.1 Nitrospira sp. | reverse complement strand
TATATCGGCAGTTCTTGCAATTCCGGCCATGGGTGCCTATTCTATCGCCATGCTTCCGATAACATTCAGATCTCTCTCCTCGTTACTCCGTGCAGGAGTCGCGCTGGGGATGGTCTGCATCATCCTAGGGCTGGCTCCATTCGCCGTGGCCCAGGATGTCCACCACGAGTTAGCTGCTGCCGATTCGGATGGTCACGAACATTCGGATACCGACATCTGTCAGTGGGTTCAGCACCACATAGCCGGCTCGGTTGATCTCGATGTTCCACGATTAGCCGTTTGCGACGTTGTTCGGCAGCAGGAACTTCCTTCTGAATCCATTCTGCTTTCGGCTGCCCCCTCGCTTGTCGGCCCTTCCCGTGCCCCTCCCCAAGTATAACCGAGCATCACGCCAAGCAGTCAGGATGGTTGATAGGCCGTGAGGTCCAAGCACGTCAGTTCCATAATTTTCGTTTAATAATCAATGATTTGTGAGTGATGAGGGGCATGATGTATTCAGTCGTGAGACGTGCATCGGGTGTGTGGGTGATGATGGTCATGCTAACTATTGTATGGGGGACGTTGCCGGTCGTTCAGGCCGAGGACAAGGAAGAAATCCAGACGATCAAGGGAGTTGTCCAAAACCAGGATCTTCGACGAGTGCCGCAGGCGGTCATTGAAGTGAAGAATCAGGATGGTGAAACGGTATCGTCAGGTGTCTCGAACGATGCCGGTGAATTCAAGGTTTCAGTCCCCGAGGGCGGGACCTACTCCGTCAGTGCGGTGCAAGAGACCTATCGGAGCGAGTATGTCGTGCTGACATTGAGTGAGGAGCCACCGAAGCCGGTGACGCTCACCCTTTCGAAGACAAAAGAAGTCGCCCTAGAGGTCGTGTCGCCGCTGCCGCCTATTCAGGCGAAGGCGTCAAGCGAAACCTATTCACTCAGCCGGAGAGAAATCGACGTCCTTCCGCGTGGCAACAACAACGACTTACACGACTTGTTGCTGACGATCCCGGGCGCGGCCTATGGGTCGCTGAAGCAGGTCCATGTCAGGCAGGACCATGCGAATCTGCAGCTCAGGATCGATGGCGTGCCGATTCCCGACACGGTCTCCTCGACGTTCTCCGATGTGATTTCTCCACGGGCGTGGGAGCGGGCCGATATCGTCTTGGGTGGAATGGAAGCCAATGTGGGCAACAAGACGGCTGCGCTCATCGATATTACGACGAAGAGCGGCACGAAACCAGGATTTGGGTCGGTCCAGATGTTCGGTGGATCTAACAAGACGATTAATCCGTCCTTCGAGTATGGAGGCACGATCGGCCAGAAGTTCCGTTACTATTTCCTGAACAGTCATACGGCAACGAATCGAGGCATCGAGCCCCCGACCGTTGGTCACTCCATTTTTCATGGTCAGAGCGAGCGGAATCAGACGATGTTTCGTGGCGACTATCAGTACGACAATAACAATAACATTACCCTATTGTTCTTGAACTCCATCGCGAAATATCAGATTCCGACGTCCCCTGGACTGGCGGTGAATCCGACTATTCTCGGCTTGTTGCCCGGAGGATTTACGCCGGTGCCGTCGGAAATGGTGGATGAAAATCAGAAGGAGAACAACCAATACGGCCATATCGTATGGCGGCACGACATCAACACCCGAAACTTTTTCAGTTTGGCCGGATATTTCCGTCATACGAGGGCGACGTTCAGAACCGATCCGTTCAACGTCCTGGCCTATGTGCCGGACGAAGAGGAATCCTTCTCGGCCGGCAGCCAGGATCGCACCGGCTATTCGGGGGGAGTGCGTTTGGATTATACGTTCGTGCATAGCAAAGAACATTTGATCAAAGCAGGGTTCCAGGTCGATCGTACCCAGGCAATCAATAAAACGCGACTGTTTACCTTCCTCGATGACGGGGTGGGTAATCCGACTGGAGGCGTGATCAATGCCAATGCCGACAATCGATTGATCGGCTGGCGCCAAGAGTTCTGGATTCAGGATCAATGGACTCCCAATGAGCACTGGACCTTCAATGTCGGCGTCCGTGCGGATGTCGTGCAGTATCAGCGCGACGAAGGACAAATCAGCCCACGAATCGGGGTCACATACCGGTACAATCCGGCAAATGCCTTCCACGCGTTCTATGGTCGGTTGTTTACTCCGCCTAATTTAGAGGCGATTTCCTTTGCCAAGTTGAATACGGAAGGAACGAAGGCTGCTCCGGAAGATACCACCAACAATCTTCCGCGGGCTGAGCGGGCGCATTACTTTCAGATCGGCAGCAACCATGCCTTGACGGATTGGGCTACCCTTCAACTGACCGGCTATTACAAGCTGGCCAACTATCTTTCCGATGCAGGCCAGTTCGGGACGACCCCGTTGTTGAACTATTTTGCTTTTGAACGAGGCTGGAGCCGGGGCGCTGATGCCGCGCTCAAGGTGTGGTTCATGGAGAATCTGACCGGGCGTGGGAATATCGCATGGGGGCAGTGTAAAGGGTATGGGCTCCAATCCGGTCATTTCTTACTGGAGGCGGCAGAGATTGCGGATATTAGGACATCCAGCGGAATCCATTGCGATCACCAGCAGACGCTGACCGCATCGGGAATCCTGAGCTACCGATTGTTCGAGCGGACGACCATCACAGGGCAGGTGCTGTTTGCCTCAGGGCTGCGGACGGCGGAGGAAGGCGGTAAGACCAACTCGACTCATAGTCCGCCCTACACGATCTACAATTTTTCGATCAACCACGTCATCCCGTTGCCCTGGCACGGTCAGAAATTCTTGATCGGGTTCGATATCGTGAATGCGTTGGATCAAAAGTATTTTATCAATCAGGGCGAAGGCAGCATCGGTCTTGGTGTCTCTCATGCCGGGATGCCACGGTCCTTCTTCTTTCGCGGACAATGGTTCTTTTGATATAGGATGACAACATGGACGGAATAACGACAATGTTATGCCACGTCGACAAACGAGTTGTATGGAGCTTTGCGCTGGGCCTGTTGTTTGTCCCCGCTACTGCATTCGCAGTAGCGGGTGACAGCGCGACACATGAGAGTGATCATGAGGAGGATGTCCTCGAGTTGCCGGAGGTCCATGTCCATGGATTGCCTCTCAATAAAGATCAGCAATTGGGTCCTGTGGCCAAGTCCACGCCATGGCCCGGTATTCCTGCATCACTCAATAGCCAAGAACTCGATGATTGGATGAAGGTCCGTCTGTTAGTGTCCAAGCAGGCGAAGGTGACGGTGGTGGTCTTAGAACCGTGCAAGCATCGTGAGCTGACGGCTTCCGGAATCAATGCACTCGGTAAATGGACCTTCGATCCCCAAATGAAAGGGGATGATCCGGTCGACGGCGAGCTGACGGTCCGAATTCATTTTCGCACGCGGTGAAGATCGCCACTCGTATTCGTCAATCCGTGGGTAGGCAAGAGATCGGTTGACGCTTGACGGGTGATGGGTAACGCTTTATCGTCGCACGCATGGGCATGGACGAGACCCTCTTCCTGGCGATCAACGGCTTGGCAGGCCGGTCGGCAGCTGCTGATCATTTCTTCCTCCAAATCGGAAATCGCAGCATGTTCTATGTGCCTGGAGCCTGCGCCATCGCCTATTGGATTTGGAGTAACAGGCGAGAGGCGTTGTTGGGAGGCCCGGTCCTGGGAGCAGCGGTCGGACTGGCCGACTTTTTCGGGGGACAGCTCAAATGGGTCTTTGAACGAATGAGACCTTGCCGGGCGCTTGCCGAAGCAGCCAAAATCGAGCCGAACGGCTGCGGAGCCCTGTTCAGTTTCCCGTCTAATCACGCGGCCAACACCGCGGCAATCGCGTCGTTCTTACAAGTCCTCTATCCCAAATCTGGCTGGATCAGCTGGCCGATCGTCGCGCTGATCGGGTTTGCCCGAGTGTATGTCGGCGCCCATTATGTGACCGATGTGCTCGGCGGGTGGATACTTGGAGGGGCATTGGGTGCAGGGGCCGCGTGGGCACTACTTCAATGGCCTCGGTTCAGGAAGAAGGTGGAGTCGATTGCGAGGCCGATCAAGGAAGTGGAAGCGCAGTCCTAATGCTCACGAAATTCCCGGTTCGTCTTCCATCGTGGCTAAGAGCTCAACTCGAAGACGATCCACATCGTATCCTCGTCCGATCAATACGAGCGCCGGTTCGGGCTCATCCAATAGCATAAGCGGCGTGATCGTGGCCTGCCCCGGCGGCGCATACTGGAATTCCTGCAGCTCCGGTTCCTGCGCAAATCTGAAATAGCCTTTGGCCCGCTCGAGTTCCTTAGGGAGCGTCTTGATCCAAGCGAGGAATCGCAGGCGATTCAACGGGCTTGGCAGCGGGATCGTCGTGACAATGGGATGGTAGGCCGCACGTTGAGAGGGGCCTGGTCGAGACTTGCCGAGCAGCACATTCGTCGGCGCCGCCCGTTTCACAAATTGATGAGGAGCTAAGAGTTCAGCGGCAGCGAGCCGCGCGTGCGACGTTTCCCACAGGCGGGCATAGGGGTTTTGTTCGAGGATACCGGCGCGAAACCGCTCCCAATGGCCTGGGACATAGAGGTCCCGCTTGTTCAAGATGAGTTCATCGGCACAGCGGATTGCTTGTGTCGTCACATAGGCGCTGGAATGGCTTTCCTCCGTCGAGACCGGATGCAGAAGCGCGATGACTCGTTCAAGAGAAGCCAATCGCGCCGTGTAGACATCGGTCACCGCATCGATCACTTCAGCCGGATCGGCCAGTCCTGAGCATTCCAGAATCAGCACATCCGATCCATGATCGCGCACCAGCTGCGCGATGCCCCAGGAGAGATCTTCCTTCGTGTCGCAACAGACACAACCTCCGGCTAGGTTCATGACCTGTTCGGCCAGCGTGCCGGCTCGAGGGCCATCAATGCTGACGGACCCGGCCTCGTTCATCAGTACGCCGGTTCGTTTGCCGTGGGCTTTCCAATGTTCCAGCAGCCGCATCAGCAACGTCGTCTTCCCGGCTCCGAGAGAGCCACAGAGGATGTAGAAGGTGACTGGAGTTAAGGCCATACTCGTTTAATCAAAATAAACCATTGTACCGTGATGGGTCTAGAACATGAAGGGTAGATAAGTAGAAGCCATCCCTGCGATCTCTATTATCCCGGATTCCGCAGTTGAAATCCAAGGTACGTTCAAATACTTCGATGAACCCGAATGAATTCTTGTACAACCACCGAGACCGATTTTCACCAAGTTCAACTGCGGCGCAGTTCAAAATTGGCAACTGAAAGCATTGACTATCAAGGTGTTTCCGGAAGTGGTTTTTGGCCTGCATTGTCTACTGCGGAATCCGGGATTATTATAGACAGCGAGATAATGAAGCTCGTGGTCGGGGTGGCAGCTAATGGCTTATGGTAGGTACAACGGAAAATCTACATTGCGACTACGATCGGTGCTCTATCGAAAGTTATGCAAACTTATGCGACTATGATAAAAGAGAAAGAACGTGTCCACAGTACCTTGTTGAGCGCTGTCGTCTGCGACAGGAAATTGTTGGTGCGAGAGGGTACGCTTCTGGCTTAAATCTCTGGGAGGACACATGATCGCATGGTGGGTGCTCGGTGGAATGGTGGCTGTGGCGGTCGGAGTCGTCGTGTATAAGGAACGGAAGATGCGCCATCGCCCACAGTCTGGGTCTCATTGTGTGATGACTAAAACGACGGATGGGACACTGCTCCAATTTCTGGTCCGACCTACACGCAGGACCGGAAAACAGTAGCAGGACATCAAATACTTCCGTAAAACATTGCCGTCTGTGTAACAGGGGTGAGGAGATGCCGTATGAACCGTTGACAAGAGATTTCTCGACGCCTTTAATTTTGACACGGAAACGCCCCGCCAAGGTTCGTGACCGCTTTCTGCTGTTTTGTATACGCGATTTCTGAGGAGGTATTAGCTTCCCAGGGATCTTTGCCGCCGGGCACGGGCCATTGAGCTATCGTTCCATTGAGGGATCGTCACACCCGAGCTAACTGATCTGCTCCCTTTATTTTCTCAATCAAGCCCTGCTCTCAACTCGCGTACGCCGCGTCCCATCTTGCGCCGAATGAGCGTCCGCAGTGTCACCCCGTTTGCATAGCCGACCTGAGTCGCAATCTGGTCAACACTGGTGTCGCTCGTCTGCAAAAGGTGGACGGCACGCTCAACACGAAGATCCTGAAAATATCCGAGAGGGGACTTGCCCAACACAGATTGTAGTCGGCGCGTCAACGTCCGTGGGCTTGTGGCCACGGCTCGAGCGGCTTCATTGAGCGAGAAACCATCAGCCAACCGGCGGCGTGCCCACTGTTCGAACCGCTGGACAAACGGGTCCGCGTGAGCCAGGTGATCGGGAATTGCAAACGCCGCCTGCGATGGTCGAGGGTCAACTACTAGGTAACGAGCCGTTAATGCCGCCAGTGCCGGGCTGTGGCGACGCACCAACCAAAGTGCCAAGTCGAGGTGTGCCAGTGCAGCGCCGGCGGTGACCAAGCGTGGGGCATTGACGACCATCCGCGATTCATCAAGCACGACATGCGGATACCGTTCACGGAAGAACGGGGCGAGCCACCAAGACGTCGTTGCGTGGTGGCCGTTGAGCAGTGACGAGCCGGCAAGGACGAACGTGCTCGTACAGGCGGCGCCGATGAGTGTGCCGCTGGCAGACCAATTGCGGAGCAGCGTTTGTGCATCGGCCGTCTCTCGCTGTTCCAGTACTACTCGCAATGTATCAGGCAGTTTCGCTCCGATGGCGGGGACGAGTGCAACATCGGGAGGCCTAAGTCCTTTCGTTGAGTGTACCGGTACCGACAGTCCATGGCTCGTGAGTACACGGGGTCGAATACCGATGATTGTAACATCGAAGCGCATCGAGGAGGTTCCAGTGGATTCCGCCAGTTCGTTCGCCGTGCTGAAGGTGTCGAGAAAAGTGGCTAAGCCGGTGTCGAAGACTTGAGAGAGAGCCAGCACATAGATGCGCATGGCGAGAACTGTAGCATAATTGTCATTCTTGCCACTATCTCATCGTGGGAGGTCGAGCTAGAATGCGTTCGCAATTGTGCGTAACCTCAGAAAGGAAGTGAAATCATGGTGCGAGTGGCGTTGTTTGTGCGATTACAAGCCAAGCCGGGAAAGGAAACCGAGGTCGTCCGTTTCTTGGAAAATGGGCTCGCTCTAGCGAATCAGGAAGCTTCGACGCCGATCTGGTTCGCTCTGCGGTTTGGTCCGGCGACATTCGGCATCTTCGATGCGTTTGCGGATGATGCAGGCCGCAAAGCGCACCTGGCTGGCCAGATTGCGGCGGCACTGATGGCGAAGGCTCCAGAGTTGCTTGCTGAACCACCACAGATTGAGCAGGTTGATGTGCTTGCTGCGAAGATTTCGCAGTGAAGCCAAGTGGAAGACATGGCTTGGTAGCGGGTAGGTCAGTAGAGTAGCTTACTTATCCCGCACGCCGCTGGCGAATGAGGCGGCGTGCGCGAGCTACTTAGGCTATGTCCGTGTAGCTGCATCAGTCAGGCGTGTGTAGTTGCTTGTCGGCGAGTTCGTATCGGCGGCAAGCAACAATCCGAATCAAGGCAGAGCGAGGGGGATTTAGCTGAATTGGTCAACACATCAGGGAATCCATCTGAGGATCCCAGTTTTGATGCATCACCTTCGACCGTGTGATTCTTTCCTCAGATCTCAGAATGAGACTCACGACATGACCCTGAACATCTAAGCCTGGTCGGAAGTGTATTGTTCAGGGTCATGTTTTCCTCGACCGGTATAAAACACCGATAGGTGATTGTTGTCGCGCGAACGTAAGTTGTCCGTGGTGTGATGACTGTTCAGCCCGTGTGGTAAATATGGGCCGGACATGCTCCCGTCTCAATACCGGCCTAAGTATCGTTAGGGGTATACAAGAAGGTGTTGTTTCTTCGGCGGCATTCGCCTCTCCGAGCTAACTATAAAAATATTGAGTCTCTTCAAGGAGAAGGATTGACAATTATCCCTGCCTAGGATACTGCTCCGGTCAGATCAAAAAAATATCCAGACAGTACAGGCGACGGACTCGCTACGCATGTCATTCGGAAAAGACAGAAATCGAAGAAGGTAGGATTCACCAGCCCGTGAAGAAGGAGAGCTGTCGATGAAAACGTTGGTCTTAGCCAATCAGAAGGGTGGCGTGGGGAAAACGGCGATTGCCTGCCAACTTGGGTACTTTCTCGTCGAATACCTCAAAAAACGGGTCTTGATCATCGACTTAGACCATCAGGGGAACACATCGAAAAACATCAGCATGTCGAAACTGGCCACCATCTCGGCGATCACAGCGAATCAACTGTTGACCGATCAAGTCACCACCGTTGATGAGGGAAACTTTGTGGTGATCCCGTCGCATGGTGATCTCTTGAGACTCGAAAGACGGGAAGAAGATCACAACCAATTCGCGACGAATCTCAAACTCTTCCTGAACGAAATAGATGACCGGTTTGATGTGGCTATTATTGACACGAATCCGAACCCTGATATTCGTGTGCTTGCCTCGCTCGTGGTGGGTGATTTTGTGCTGTCTCCCATTCAATTGAATCAAGAGGCCGTCGACGGCATTGCGGCGCTGCGGGCGCAAGTCTTAAAGATACAAAGCACGTTGAATAAAGATCTCCGATTCATTGGGCTCCTCCCGAATCTTGTGGAGCCGACTCCCTTTCAACGCGCGAATTTTGAACAACTCTGTACGGCCTTTGCCTCGCTGTTCATTCGACTGGATGATGGGCGTATGGCCGCTATTCCCTCACGCACGGCGGTGGCTGAAGCCCAGGCGATGGGGGCGCCGATCTGGACATTGCAAAAAACGAGTTCACGAGATGCATGGATGCATCTCAAACCGATCTTTCAAAAAGTTGCTCATACGATGGGGGTTACAGAATGAAAAAACCAATGACAGCGACGTTGGATCTCACGGCTCTTGATCGTACCGCTCCTGCTCCCGCTCCCGATCCGATAGCCAAAGAACGGATCGTGACGGCTGAAGTCTTAGGACGCCCGCTTCAAATTCCAGTCAAGGACATCGATGAAGATCCGGCTCAGCCACGCCAGGAATTCGATGCGGAGAGTATGGAGGAATTGGAGCAAAGCATCAAACTGCACGGGGTCAAAACGCCTGTGTCGATCCGTCCGCACCCGACCGAGCAGAAACGATGGATCTTAAACTTTGGCGCACGCCGGCTCAGGGCATCCAAGTCCGTCGGGAAAACCACGATTCCCGCGTTCGTCGATCGGTCGCATACCGATTATCAGCAAGTCATCGAGAATTTACAGCGGGAAGATCTGAAACCACGTGAGCTGGCGATCTTTATCAAGAAGAAGATGGACGAAGGGGAGAAGCAGGCTCAAATTGCCGAACTCCTTGGAGTGAATCGGTCCATGGTCACGAATCATTTAGCGCTCATCGATTCACCAGCATGCATCGATGAGATCTATACGTCAGGAAAATGTCTCTCGGCCAAGACGCTCTATGATTTGCGAAATCTGCATAAGGAGTTTCCAAAGGACGTCGAACGGTGGTGTGCCACCGCTCAGGAGATTACGCGCGCGACCGTGTCGGCGTTATCCGCCAAACTCAGGGGGCCACGAACACAAAAAAACGACTCGTCGAAAGGTGAGCGGAAGAGTGAGGAGCGGATGCTCGGTTCGGCGACAACGATGCCTTCGTTGATCGTCATCTTTCAGGATCGATCAGGAACGGTGGATCTGCATCACGCACCGCAGCAACCAGACCATCTGATCATCCATTTTGCGGATGGGAAGCAAGAGGAAGTGCCTGCGCGAGAATGTCAAATTGACCAAATCATTTTTCAGTAATTCTCGGCCATTCTTGATTGCCCGTTGAGAAGTTCGTGTAACCCACCGTCACTTGCCCCCTCTCCAATCCTTGATGGAAAAGGGGGCAACCACTCATCACACCGTAGTCGTTTTGCCGGAACTTAGTTTCATAGATTTACATCGATTGTGTCTTGCCATTCGAACCGCCCGCGCACTGGTTTGAGCGTCCTCAGCAGGCGGTGTGCGTTTGTCTTCCTATGTGAGTCATTGTCATGATCAAACCAGACGGCTCATCGGTCAATTCGCCAGGTTCTCGCAGGAGGACGCGGAGTGCCTTCAACGACTGATGATCATCTCAGTGGGACTTTCAATTGCGGAAGAATCGGAGCGGGATCTCAGTGAGCATCACGATACGACCAAGCTCAGTTTGTGACAGGCTGGATCCATTGTACCGACCATCCCATCCTCGCCGAACACCCTTGATGCTTCCCTTTGATCTTCATCCATCTGCCAAATCCTGATCCATCCAAGAATAACCAGAGTCGGCGGTACTGTAGTTGGACATGTCCAACAAAACACCTCACTATTCCATTGTCGGTCCACATAGCTAAGAAAAGGCAGAAGTTGTACGAGCTGGACATTTACCATCGATGAGCTGACGAAATAGGAGCCATGGCTCATCGAATATCTCGCAGGGGTGTGGTGAGAAGTCTGAATCACCTGAAGGGCTAGAAACATGCGCGCACAATTCGGATTGAGTCAGACAATTGATAAGACTCGCCAGGATGACAACAGACGTAGATTACTTGCTCGTGAAGCAGCACCTCAGGCTGGCGGCTCTCACGTCGAATGAACTTCTGAATGTTCAGTGGAGAATTGGAACTGATCGCTCAAGGTCCGGCAATCTTCCTTGACGTTGTACTCAACAGAGGTTTAGGTTAATTATCAGTGAAGAGGTGCGTGATGAGACTTGTGGTTGCCGGTCTCCTCATCCCTTTTACCGTTTACACCAGGTATCGTGGAGCTCTCCGCGCCGACCAATTTGATCTCAAACTCATCTGGAATCTATTCGGGACCGGCAGTTTCTTTTCATTAAAGAGCCTTGGGAACGAGCAAGGTCGTCACAGAAGCTCCGCCCATAATCAGTCTGCCGCTATTGCGCACTGTGCCGCTGATGATTCCGTGTTCTGCGATCGGCAAGGTCCATCAAGGACCACCTCGGGAATACATCAGGGTGATCCCAAGTCGATGAACGATCCAATAAGGAGGAAATGTTATGTCTGGAAAACATTTCATATCCTACGCGCCTGTCTGCTTAGTGTTCCTGCTACTAGGGTCACTGGCTATCGCCCACGATGCGGATCTCGGCGGGCCACATAGCCACAGGAATGTACCAGCAACGATTACGAAGATCGAATCTGGGCTGATGTACCTTGACATACAAGGCTCTTCAGGAAAGAAATTGTCGCCGCGATGGGTCAGCGTAAAGAAGGCGGAACGTATGGGACTGCACGAAGCCAAGGTGGGCGATGAAGTGATCGCGACGTTGGATGAATCGAATGTTCTGCTGGACATTCACGATCCAAACCGTCCTATCCACCGTCATCGCGTTGTGGTCGGGACCCTCGCCTATGCGGATCCGTTCTGGGAGGTAGCCGAGGTCTTTACCAGTGAAGGGTTGGAGTCGTTTTCGGTTGACTCGTTAGCGGGCAGTAAACTTAATACGCTTAAAGAAGGAGCCTTAGTCAGAGCAGAGTTAGACGAGGCGAATGTGATGATTGACATCCATCCCTACCACCGGCAACGCGAGCAGTCAGGTATTTCGCGCAACACGCGACCGAGGGCGCACTCGTCCAGATGATAGCGGCACGATCGCGAGATCAGCAGTTGATACAAAATATGGTATCCCGCGTGTGTGTTCCGTTGTCCTCATCTGCTTGAGAGAGCATGTGGTGAGGCTTGATGGGGCAACCATCAAGTCCCATCCGAACGTGATGGGTCATAACAGTCGTAGGATTCGTTATCGTAGCAATGGCTAACAAGGGAGCATCGATAATGACCAAAGGTGTCTGGGTGTTGCTCGCGATGGCAATGCTTGTCGTGGCAGGAAATGTTGCCATGCTGTGGTACGTCCTGCAATCAGGTTTTAGTGCGACGGAACAGCCGGTGAAGCTCGAGGTCCTGTTCGCGCGTCAGCTCAGGCACCTGGCAATGCCAGAGGCCCAGAAGCAGATGAGAAACCCCGTTCCCGCCACAGACGAGGTTCTTGCAGAAGCACGGGTTCACTTTGCGGATCACTGTGCGAACTGCCACGGGAACGATGGAAGTGGCGCTACCTTGATCGGACAGAACTTCTACCCCAGAACACCCGACCTGACTAAAATAGAGACGCAGTCCTTCTCGGATGGAGAGCTGTTCTATATCATCCATAATGGCGTTCGATTTACCGGAATGCCCGCATGGGGGAAAGGCCGTCCCGAACCGGATCTCGATAGTTGGAAGCTGGTGCATTTTATCCGTCATCTTCCAAACATTACGAGCGAGGAACTGGAAGAAATGGAGCAGTATAATCCCGTGAGTCAAGTGGCGCGGGAAGAGCAGGAACGAATCGACCGTTTTCTGCAAGGTGAAGAGCTTGATCCGCAGTCTCCCGCGCACCATCATTAACGGAGGCAGAATGCTGACCAACATAGTGAAACAAGTAGGAATACTGGTCCTGCTGATGACCGCAACATTACCTGGGATAGCTGCCGCGCATGGGGAAGGGCAGCACGTCTTTGGCACGATCACCGCCCTCGATCGTGCTGAGATTCAGGTTCTAACGGTAGAGGGGAAAACAGTCTCAATCCACACAGCCACCGAGACAAAATATCGGAATAAAGGAAGGAGAGGTGGAGGGAGCGTTCCTCAGGTAGGCGACCGAGTTGCTGTCGATGTCACAAAGAAGGATGGCAAATTGATGGCCACTGAAGTCCAATTCTCCTCCTCTGCGAAGCAGCAGAAGCCGTGAAGGGATGATGCTCGCTGGCAGGTAAACTGACCCCACTCTCCTTCAATAGATCCAAATCCTCTGTGAGAGCCGGTGGAGTGCCGTGGCCACAGTTGTTGAGTGTCTGCACTCAGCCAATCGCCATTTTTATCTCTGGAAGAAATTCTACAGCTGGGACCAATCCTCACGTGGTGGGGGTGTGAGCAGGATTGGGGTCTTGTTGGACATGTCCAACAAAGCACTTGGTCATCTCCGATCATATCACGCCTCATGGGTTTGGCCAGCGCCTCGACTTGCCCATCACTGAATCCGCCCACCCCAAGACACCGCAAGGTCAGGGAATCTATCGCTGGCTTCTTCACGCCGACTTGGCTCCTGTTCCTTCGCCTACCGGCTCGTCCGAGTCTCCTTCAAAGCTGTTCCGAATCAGATTGTCCAGTTCGTGGATCAGGGTCATATCTGAAGACGGAGCCTCATTGGAATTCCCTTCCGGAGGAATCCCTAACTCTCGAAGACGGTCCAAGACAAGCCTCATCGCCAGATCAGGGTCACGATAGAACGCGCTGCCGCGAATTCGGACAAACTTCCAACCTAGCCGTTCAAGAATGGTCTGGCGTGCCATGTCGTCAGCCATCTTCTCCATCGGGTGATAGCGGTCACCATCGCACTCGATCGCCAGGCGCTTACCTGCGCCTTTGACTACCATGTCGATCCGGTAATACCCAACCTGCCATTGCGATTTCACCTGGTAGCCAGCGTCAGTGAGACGCTTGAGCACCTCGCGCTCGAAGGGCGATTCGGTCTTTCCGATCTCTTGATTGAAGGCTCTGAGGGAAGCCAGTGGATCGCGGATGTGCTGGAGCAACTTGCGTCGGAGATCGGTGTCCTTGAGATGCAGATCGGGATCGAACGAATGTATAACCCACATTTGGTCTCGAGCACGGCTGGCCGCAACGTTGTATCGTTTCTTGATCAGTTCGAAGGCACCTTCGCCCGTGGCGCGAAGCGGCCCCTCGTCGGACGAGCTATCAACCATCGATAGAAACATGATGTCGCGTTCGTCTCCCTGAAACTCTCCGGAAATGCCAGCCTGTATGCGCCGCTTCTCGATTTCGGTGCCGGAGATTTCCTTGTGCAGCATGGACTGGATCAGCAAGGCCTGCGCTTCACCGAGCATGGATATGATGCCTATGGTTTTGTGGGCATACCGATGGTGCAGAATCATCGCCTTGATGGTGTCGATGATACGCCGTGCCTCGCTCTTGTTGATGTCCCCCTCGCGAACGCCGTCGACTTGCCAACCGACACACGCGGGCCTGATGTCAGTCGAATTTGATTCGCGTAACGGCCTGATCTTTCCTTCATACGAAAGCTTGTTACTGAAAGCGATGATCTCCGGGACGCAGCGGAAATGCTCGACCAAACGGATCGCATCGCCGAACGACTGGCGGCTGATGTCGTAGATCGATGAAAGATTGTCAAAGAGATGGGAGTTCGGAATGTCCTGAAGCATCGACTTGCGCAGGTTCTCCAGGATGGTCTGTCCCTTGCCGACTCCGAGGGGAGTCACTTGTTCATGGTCCCCGACGACGATAATCTGCTTGCCGAGGTAAAGCGGGATCAGCGCATTGAGGTCGGCCTGACTGGCCTCATCGATGATCACCACGTCGAAACGCGTCGTACGCGGATCGAAGCTCTCTGCCATGATTGAGATCGGCATAATCCAAACCGGCACCGCGTTGGCACATTTCTTCATCAGTTTACGCGCTTCGGAGAGGAGCGTCTGTCGTCTATCGAGTTGTCGGGTCGAGATGAGCCGTTTGGTCGTGTCCAGCCATCCAATCAGTGCCTGCCGGATCGCGTGATTGCCTTGCAGTCGTTCAAGCTGCTTGCCCCAGGCCTTAGCGTCGATCAGCCACTCGGTCACTTGCCGTAAAGTCTCGCGCGTCCGGTCAATCCGCTGTTGTAGTTCGTGGGCATCAAGCTTGTCACGGTCGGCCAGTGTGTCGTGCAATTGCCGCCATCTCCAGGCCATGGCAAAGTCTCCTGGAACCGCCCCTGTATGGTGCGGCGGTACCCGGTGGGCAATCTGTTCGGCCCAGCCAGGAGCGACTAAGGAGAGCTTTCTGGCCAGGGCATCCCGCTCGGCAACAAGCGGTTTCACGGCGTGCAAGCGGCGGGCATACTTGAGTGCGGCCGTGTAGGCTTCTGGACTGCGCGACCTGACGGCGGCGATGATGCGACCAGTACAGCCCCGATCAGGCGAGGTCGGATCCACCTGCGTTGCGAGATTAGCCAACTGGCTGAAGCCAGCTTCGCATTCGCGCAACTTGCGCCGCCCCGCTTCCGTGGCAATTAGCAAGGGCAGGATGGAGGACGCAAGCCGCTCGATGATCAGATACTCTGAAATATGGCTAGCTTCGCGCGGGAGCGAGGCGATCAGATAGTCGAGTTTCAGTCCTTCGGTTTTTAGTCTTGTGGCCAGGGGTACCCAGACCGACGCGTGCCAGTCGAGGCACCGCCGTATTTCCGGAATCAGGGCGCGACAGGCGAGCTCAGGCGCCGAACCTAGACCGTTGAACGGTTGCTGGATGTGCTTCCCGATCATCGAATTCCATGGCAGCTCCAGACCAGCCCGTAGATGCTCAAGTTCAGCAACATGTCTCAAGGCTTCAAAATGATCGCGATGGTTTGGCTTTCCCGCAGTGACCGATGTTGTCTTAATGAACTGGCGCCATTCGGAGCGGGTCGCTAGTTGCAGGAAACCGAGTTTGCCGCCACCGTCGATGTACTCACAGATTTCGATAGTGATTTGGCGCTGTTTATGGACAGGGAGCGCGTCCGACAGTTGGGGATCGTGATTAAGTCCTAGAGCGTTTCTTGCGGTGGCTTCCGCTGCTTCCTCGATGTTGGCGATCAGCCGTTTCCATACCGCACGCTCGGTGCCGCCGTGAATGCCGGCGATGATGGCGTAGGGACGCCATGACTGCAGACGCAAGTCATCTGAGAATTCGGTCGCCAATTCGTTGGCCACCTTCTCGAGCGATTCACTTTCATTGTCGGTTGGTTGCCAGCGATCGGTGCCGTGGGTCAGATCTGTCGTCGTGAGATGCGTATACTCCGAGACCATGATCTGGAACTGCCGCTCCGAGGGCAGTGTTGCCAGTTCTGGAAGGGGATAGCGTGCATCCTGTTCTTCCTCGGCAGTATATGATGTGCTGAGAGCATACAGTCTCACCAGTTCCTGTTCGCTCAGGTTCAGATTACTTTCTAGCTTGATCGGCGCCGGTATCCAACTCTGCGCCTCGCGGTTTGCCGAAACGAACCGGGCAGCGTCTGAGGGCGTGAAGTGCATTTCGCCGACCACGATTTCTCGGTACTCGTTCTCGAGCGCTTCACGCAGCTTGTGGGTCAGTTGCGTCGTCTGGGTTAGCAACTTCCCACGCTCAGTCTCGAACTGCCGCGCCTTCTGGAGCAGGCTATCCGCTGTGTCGCTGGTCAGGCGTTCGGTAATGGAACCCATAGAGGATTCCAGTTGCCGTCTGGCGTCTTGGTCACTACCAAGGACCGAGACGGCTAATGGCTGTAGGACCTCCGGCACCTTGTCACGCACTACGCGCAGTGCCTTGGCGGTCTGCGCAGTGACGAGGATGGATTTTCCCTGCGCTAGCAGGTGGCCGATCAGGTTACCGATGGTATGGGTTTTGCCGGTACCTGGTGGCCCCTGGACGATCACCGAACCGCTATGCTCAAGCCAGCGAATGATCTGCAACTGCTCGTCATTGGCTTCCTTGGCAAGGAGGATATCGTCGTCACCAAAGTCCGCTCCAGGCGTTTTGTCATGGGCGATGCCTGCAGAGCCACTTCCGGATCCGTCGCCCAGACCAGCGTTTTCCCATTCAGTCATCGTGCCGGTGATCTGCGCCAGGGACGGTGGGAAAACTTCCTGATGGTCGATGTCGTCAATGATTGCGTCGACGGCGTTGGCGATGCCAGCGACGCGCTTTCTGAGGACCAAGACCATGTCCCGATAGAGCCGCGGCGTGGCGGTGGCGCCATCGCGAGGCAAGTCATCTATATATTCTCCGGTGAGTGGTGAGACTGTCTGGATGAAGGCGCGCAGGAAGGCC
>JAHBWU010000072.1 GCA_019636835.1 Nitrospira sp. | reverse complement strand
CCCCGGCTCGACATACTTCCCCGGCAAGGCGTCACGTTTCATCACGATGCCGGAGGAAGGAGCATAGATCGTCAGCACCGGTTCGGCTTTGCCGCGATGCTCCAAAGCCGCGATTTGGGAATCGGTCACATCCCAGAGCCGCAAGCGCTCCCGCGCACTCGCCACAAGCGCATCGGCGTTGGTTCTCACTTCGTCGAGCGGGCTCTCGGCCAGTTGCGTCCGCGTTTTCAGGGCAAGGAGATACTCGTCCTGCGTGGCCATGAGATCCGGCGAGTAGAAGATGAAGAGCGGTTCACCTTTGCGTACCGGTCGACCGATCGAATCGACGAAGACTTTCCGAACCCAGCCGGCTGTTTTCAGCGTCACTTGCGTGAAACCCCGTTCGTCGTAGCCGACCGTGCCGACCGTACGGATCTCTTCCTCCAGCGTTGCGTGAACTGCCGGAGCACTGCGGACACCGATCAACTGTCTTGCCACAGCCGGAACAGCCACAGCTCCCGCCGGATCGTCGGACATGCCCGGCATGAGCTCCATATCTCTCATGGGTTTGTTCCCTTCCATCGGCGTCTCTTTCACGTTGCCCATACCTTCCATCCCATGGCCTTTCATCTCACCGCTACTCTCCGTCCCAGGCATATCGCTCATCATCCGATGTGCGGCGAAGAACCCGGCGATGGCTCCGACGAACAGGCCAGCTACTGCGACACCGACAACAAAACTTTTTCTGCGCATGTCCTGATTCATGGCCATTCCTCCGTTTTTAGCTGTTTCCATTCAGATCGGTTCCGATCACCTGTTCGAGTTCCGCGAGTCGGTGCTCCCACTCGACCAGCGCTCGGTAGTACTCATGTTGAAATCCTCGCCAGGCCCGCTGCGTATCAATAAGATCCAGAAACCCTCCCGTTCCCACGCGGTACCCCGCTCGCGCTGCTTCAAGGTTCTGTACGGCCTGGGGTAGGATCGTGGTGTGATACAACTTGGCCACCTGTTCACTCGCCCGGATCTTCGCCAACAGGTCGTTGACCTGAAAACGAGTCATGTTTTCCAGCTGGTGCTGTTGGGCCCGCGCGGCTGCGACCGATGCCACGGCTTCTTGCACGCCTGCGTCATACTTCGGTTTGGTCCAGAAGCTGAACGGGATGGTCATCGCCACGTAGGCGCCGAATCCATCGTTGGCTTGAAAGTTCTGGAAGCGCTGAAACGCCACGTTGAAGTCCGGGTAGTACTGACGCTGGGCGAGCGCGCGGATCTGTTCACTGTGTCGGACCGCCAGCTCTGCGGCTTTCAACTCCGGCCTTGCGTCCAGTGCAAGACGGTGAAGATCGTCGATGGTGGTGTCGATCGGCAACAGAGATGGCTCCTGAGGAATGCCCAAGGGTGATAGGGGGTCCCTGTCCAGGAGCGTGTTCAGTTGCGCTGCAGCCGTCTCCCGACGCTGTTCCAGAACGGGAAGTTGCTGGTGCAACACAGATAGCTCAACCTGAGCCTTGAGGACATCGGCCTGCGATCCCTTTCCCGTCCGGAACTTCGCGTTCGCAATCTCGACGAACTGTCTGAGCAATTCGACCTGTTCATGATGAATCTGGATCGCTTTGTGCGCAAGAAACAGGTCGTAGTAGGCCTGCTTGAGGCGGGCGATCAGCTCTCTTTCTTTTCCATGCAGCGCCTGTTCGGTTATCTCAGCTGACCGACTCGCTAGTTCGCCTTTCAGGGCCAGTTTGCCGGGGAACGGGAAATTCTGTGAGAGACCGAAGATGCTGTTGTCTGCCCGTGTGACATTGAAGGTCTGCGGAAAATTCCACAAGTGCACGGACAGCGTGGGATCGTCCAGCGACCGAGCCTGAGCTATCCGATTCGTGGCAGCCTCCCATTGCTTGCGCGCCGCCACAAGCTCTGGATTTCTGGCCAAGGCTTCCGGGATCAAATCTGGCAACACCAAGGACGATTGCGCAGCCTGATCGGCGGCATGGACGACATGACGTCCATCTATCGCGAATGTCATGCTGAGGACTGGTATGGTCAGCAATAAAAGCCGAATTGAACGAGTCATGGGATAGCCCTCCCCAAATGCTTTCCTGCCCACGACTGTCTCGGGCCCCGTCTTGTTACAGAAGAGACGACTGGATGAGCCAAGGCCCGGCACTGGGCAGATTACGCTATGATGAAACGGGATGAAGGAAGAACCGGAGAGATCAGATACGAAGCACTGTGCTTGCGAGAGACTGATGCGGAGGAGAACTCGATTCGAAAGCGTGAGATAAACTGGAAATTCGTGTGAGCCGGAGGCTCACGGCTGGAAGCGCAACCAGCGCCTGGTCTGCCGACCAATGATGGTCCGCGAGCAACGATGCCGACTGAGCCTGGGATTCGACTCCCAAGATCTTGAAGGCGTCACATAATTGCCGAGTCGGCTGCTCAACGGGAGTTGAACAGCCGTTTGCCATCGAGGCATCGGTGGTCCCCGAAAGCGGCAAGAGACAGGCGTACGCATTGAAACTGAACGCCAGTAGGAACATCACGATAGTCGCGGCGAGAAACGATCGGAAGTGATACGAACTCAATCGCATAGGGTAAGTCTATCCCTCCATCAACTTAACCGTCAACGGTATTCTCATACGTGGGTATTCAGTTTCTATCAGCATCGCCTTCCAGGCGTGAGCCGTTCCATTGCAACTCACGAAACGTTACAGGTTGAGCCGGTGCAGGCGGAGCGCGTTCGCAATCACCGACACGGAACTGAACGTCATGGCGGCGCTTGCGATCATGGGGCTCAAAAGGACCCCGACGAATGGATAGAGGATGCCGGCTGCGATAGGTACGCCCAGTACATTGTAAATGAAGGCGAAGAACAGGTTCTGCCGAATGTTTCTCATCGTCCCACGGCTCAACCGGCGCGCCCGCACGATGGCGCGGAGATCTCCCTTCACTAACGTGACACCTGCGCTTTCCATTGCGACATCCGTTCCCGTCCCCATGGCAATTCCTACCTGTGCCTGCGCCAAAGCCGGCGCATCGTTGATCCCGTCGCCCGCCATGGCCACCACGTGGCCTTCGGCCTGGAACCGTTTGATGACCGACGCTTTTTGCTCGGGCAAGACGTCGGCCTGCACTTCGTCGATCTTGAGCCGACGAGCCACAGCCTCGGCTGTCGTCCGGTTGTCGCCGGTCAGCATGACGAGGCGCAGCCCTTCCTGATGCAACAAGTCGATGGCCTCCGGTGTGGTGGACTTGATCGGATCTGCCACGCCCAGCAATCCTGCCGGTTTGCCGTCGATGGCCGCGAACATGACGGTCTGGCCTTCCTGCCTCAGCGGCTCGGCTTGGACCAATAACGACGCAGTCTGAACGTTCAATTCATTGAGAAATGGGACTGTGCCAACGGCGACCACCCGGCCCTCAACCGTGCCCATGACTCCTTTTCCTGTGAGCGAACGAAAGTTCTGGGTTTTCGCCGGAACGATCCCCTTGTCTCGAGCGCCGGATACGATTGCCGACGCCAACGGATGCTCGCTGTTCTGCTCAAGACCCGACGTAAGCCGAAGCAACTCAGTTTCCGTCACGTTCGGGAGAGAGGTCACCGTCATCAGACGTGGTTTTCCTTCCGTCAACGTGCCCGTTTTATCCACGACAAGGACATCGACCTTGGCCAAGGTCTCCAGCGCCTCGGCATTGCGGATCAGCACTCCCGCTGTCGCCCCTCGTCCGGTCCCGACCATGATCGACATCGGGGTCGCGAGCCCTAAGGCACAGGGACAGGCAATGATCAACACGGCGACGGCGTTGAGCAGCGCATACGCCATACGCGGCTCAGGACCGTACAACGCCCAGATCACAAAGGTAAGCGCAGCAACAAGGATGACAATCGGCACAAAGTAGGCGGCCACGACATCAGCCAATCGTTGAATCGGCGCGCGCGTACGCTGCGCCTCACCGACCATCCGGACGATCTGCGCCAACAGCGTCTCCCGGCCGACTCGCTCGGCGCGCATCACAAAACTTCCCGCTCCGTTGACGGTCGCGCCGACCACTTTCTGCCTCGGCTGTTTCTCCACGGGAATCGATTCGCCGGTCACCATCGATTCATCGACGGCACTGGAGCCCTCCAGTACCAGCCCATCGACAGGAACCTTTTCGCCCGGTCGCACACGTAACCGATCACCGACCTGCACCTGCTCCAACGGGATATCTTCTTCACGAGCATCACCGCGGATGACGCGAGCTGTTTTCGGCGCAAGCCCCAACAGGGCCTTCAGGGCACTGCTGGTTCGGCTACGAGCCCGCAGCTCCAGCACCTGTCCTAATAAGACCAGCGCAATAATGACCACCGCCGGTTCAAAGTAGACGGCCAGCTCGCCGCCGTGGACACGGAACGAGTCGGGAAACATTCCAGGAACGAACGTAGCAGCGACACTGTAGAGATAGGCCGCGCCGGTGCCGAGGCCGATCAGGGTGAACATGTTGAGATGGCGATTGACGATAGAAGCCCAAGCCCGCTCGAACAGCGGCAGACCGATCCACAGCACCACCGGTGTCGCCAGAATGAACTGAAACCAGATCAAGGCCCTTCCAGAGAAGAGTTGCTGTAAAGGCTGGTTCGGCATCATCTCAGAGATCATCAACGCAAGAATGGGTGAACCGAGGATCACGCTTTGCCAGAATCGACGAGTCATGTCGATCAACTCGGGATTGGCTTCCTCCACCGTCACCGTGCGAGGCTCTAACGCCATCCCACAGATCGGGCAATTCCCGGGCTCGGCCTGCACGATCTCTGGATGCATAGGGCAGGTATATTCCGTGCGAGTGCTCGCTGCCGTCACATCAGCCGGCTCCAAGGCCATGCCACAGATGGGACAGGCCCCCGGCTTAGATTCGAGTACCTCGGGATCCATCGGGCAGACATACTTGACGGTTCCGCCGGCCGAGACAGGCGCCGGTTTCGGAACACGCTGTTCCGGCGGAGTGAGGTAATGGTCGGGGTCGGCGCGGAATTTTTCCAAACATCGAGTGGCGCAGAAGTAATACTTCTTCCCCCGGTAGTCGTATGAACCGGCCGCCGTCGCAGGCTGGACCGTCATACCGCACACAGGGTCGATCTCACCCTGTTCGACCGGCTGCATCATCGGCAGCGGTTTCCGTGGAGTAGGCATCGTTATCAGATTCATCGGCTTCTTGCTCAACGCGCGCTCGGGGTCAGCC
The DNA here is from genome assembly GCA_019636835.1 of Nitrospira sp. Taxonomy (GTDB): domain Bacteria; phylum Nitrospirota; class Nitrospiria; order Nitrospirales; family Nitrospiraceae; genus Nitrospira_D. The sequence continues at coordinate 11,991 of JAHBWU010000072.1, read as the reverse complement.
CGAAATCGTTCCAGGCAAGACGTCCCACAGAAATAGTAGGTCGTACCGTTGTATTCGTATTTGCCCGCCGCCTTGGCAGGATCGACCGTCATACCGCAGATGGGGTCGATTTCAGACTTCGCGTGAGCACGAGAAGGACCGTGGATACTTTGAGTATTCTCGTTCATACGGTCATGTCCTCCATGCGGTCTTCCGCAACAGCCGCTCGATAATTCGTTGGTCATGGGCCAGACTCCTCTCATTGTATCCGGTAAGGGAACTTATTGTCGCGTTCACAATTACAGACGGATGAGGTCGTCAAATATTACAGATCACCCGATTGACGGGGGGAACGATTAGAAAAACGCTCAAAACATCAGAGGGAAGTGTGAACGGTGTGTAAGAGGGGCGGATGGCTATCCGCAGGCGCAATTCAGACAGCCATGTTTACTGCAGATCCCGCAAGCATCTTCCAAAGAAGCCCGTAAGGACTGACGGGCTCTGTGCAAACGAACCGTGAGATTGTTCCGTGATATCTTCAGCTCCTTCGCGACCTGTGCCGGCGATTCGCCGTCGAGATCGATACGTTTGATGAGGTCCGCATAGTTCCCATGGAGGCTCGGAAGGAGACCGTGAAGGCAGGCACAAGCGGTGGTCTTTAGCTCGTCGGGCGACGGTTCCTGATGATTGCCGGAAATAGTCAATTCTTGCAGTAAGGCCTCATTCCGACGAGCCTCGGCTCCATGAGAACGATAATAATCGGCCACCGTATGGCGGAGAATGCGATAGAACCAGGCGAGCGCACTTTGCTCGTTATTCAACGAGTGGGAACGCTCGACCGCTTTGGTGAGACTTTGCTGCAGGATATCTTCGGCGACGACTTCATCGCCGACTCGACGGCGAACAAACTGCCTGAAGTCTGACTCGTTCTCCAGAAGTCGTTGGATGACCCCGCTCGTTCTTCCCTCATCCATCCTAACTCCTCATTGATTACTTCTTCGCGTCGGACTCGAGGATGCTCCGGATGATGGTCACAACATTCTCGGGCGTCATATTCGCGCCATCGACTTTGAGATTTCCATCGAGTAAAAGCGACGGCGTGGACGACACCTTGACTCGCTCTCCCCAGCGACGCCCTTCCTCAAACAGCTTGGCCGGCTTTCCACTCTCCAGCCCGACCTCAAACGCCGTGACGTCCAGGCCGGCCTCTTTGATCAATAACGAACGTATGGAGCGATCAAACACACCGTCAACCTTGTCCTTGTGAATCGTGCGGAACAAGATCGCCTTCATTTGATCGCCCTTTCCCATCAGCTTCGCTTGCTCGTACATATCGAACACCGTCGGAAGTTTTCCCGGGATGACGGGAAATCCGACCATCGTGACGTCCACCTTGTTCCCGAACTCTTTCAGAAGGAGCGGCACCCCGGTTTCCTCGAAATGATGGCAATGCGGGCAATAGAAGTCTGCGAACTCGACGACCTTCACCTTACCCGGCTGATGGGTCGACGGCTCATCCGTGAGTATTTCGAACTTGCCCTTCAACTCCGGCTTGGCCGCCAGCGCAGTCACCGGCGTGTTGAGCAGCCCGATCGTTCCCATCACCACAAGAGCCGTTTTCCACATCGACGCCATTGGACCGTTCATCTCATGCTCCTTTCATGTGTAAGCGCCCGATGCCCATTATAACGGATAGAGCACCTCGATGGTTCTTTGTTATACTTGTCTCGTGGGAAAGCTCCGGCACATCTCCCTCACTTCCGCGCTGTTGATCCTATCCGCTTGTGCATCGACAGCCGATTATGCCGACACACAACCTTCCGGCACACCTCAGATCACCTATGCACAGGTGAAAGCCGCTCCCGAATCTTACAACGGACAGCCGGCCACATTCGGCGGGAAAGTGCTGGGAGCACGTCGGCTCAAAGAAGGAACCAGAATCGAGATACTCCAATTGCCTTTGGCTGACTCCCTTCGACCGACAGTGGACCTCGGCAAATCCCAAGGTCGGTTCGTGGCGCTACAGAAGGAGTTTCTCGACCCTGCGACCGTTCCGCCCGGCACGTTTGTGACCGTCACCGGAGAAATGGCCGGCTCCATCATTTTGCCGCTCGATGAAACGGAGTACACCTACCCACTCATGCGCATCAATAATCTGCGCGTGTGGACAGAGGAAGACGAAGAGCCACCTCGCATTCGCCGGCCCATCGGCCCCTATTGGAGTCCTTACTGGTCGCCATACTGGCACACTTGGCCTTACTATTGGTAAAGCCGTAACGGCGATCAACGCTTCTCGTGGTTTCCCTTCATTCCCCTCCTTCCTGCAGACAGGTTCAAAACGTGGGAGACGAGTCCTGGCCTTGGGTGAAACGGCCCTAAGAGGCATTAGACTTGGTACGCTTGATTGTATACAATGTGTGTCCTCCGGGTTCGGACAAGACGAACTTCCCCGCTCGACCGCACAGGAATCCGGCGCGCGAGTTGGGTGGTCTGTGATGCAGGATCCGGATAGCCGGAGATGACGGTGGAGTTGGCGGATTGAAACAAAAGAACAGCAAGGTGAATCAGAAGGATCGGACTGGAGAACGAGAACCGTCAAATCTCAGTTCTTCGATCGTCGCCACGCTCAAGGAACGGATCATTCACTGGCACTACCCACCGGAACATCGGCTGACCGAGGCTGAGCTGTGTGAGACATTCAACGTGAGTCGAAGTCCGGTGCGGGAAGCGCTCCGTGTCCTGGCATCTGATGGGTTCGTGAAAAAGTTGCCGAATCGCGGGTACGCTGTCAGGCAGTACAACATCGGCGAGATCGAGGAATTGTATGATGTTCGCCTCGCGTTGGAGCTGTATACCGTCGAGCACTTGGCAACCGGGGGACCTCTCGATAAGCATGATAAAGAGGATATGGATAAACTCAAGCGGACTTGGACGGGATTACTGAATGGATCGCCTAATAAGAAGGCCGAGGAACTGGCCAGACTGGATACCTTGTTCCATGAAACGATCGCCCGTGCTGCGGGAAACAAGACGCTCTTGCGGCACCTTCGCTCCATCAACGAACGATTGATGCTGTTTCGCATGATCGATTTCGACAAGAAGGATCGAGCGGAAAGCACCTGCCGCCAACATCTGGAAATCCTGAAGCGCATCGCAGCCAAGGATGCGTCCGGCGCACGCGCCGCGATGCAGCTCAATATCGAAGAAGGACGGAACAATGTCCATACGGCGATCAAGGATGCGCTGGCGAGAGCCTATTCAATGAAACATTAACCACGTGATCGGCTCACCGGGCGATGGAGTGTCCTCATGCATGTCCAGGCCCTTTCGATCGGCATCCAGGTGCCGCCCCATCATTTCAGCGGGACGGTGCATAGTGTGTTCCGCCAAGCCTGCAACATACGTATAGAGCCACAGAGGCTGCTGACCCTTCTTCCTTCCGAAAAAGGCAACGTTCCACACGGTATTCGCTTGCACACCCCCTCGCAGCCTGCTTTCCTCGATCTCTTCCGAGTCGGACAACCGGTCGCCTGCCGAGGCGGCATCCTCCGCACCGACGGATCTGATTTCTCTGTTGATCTGCGAACGGCACGTCTCTGGCACATCGATCTTCAAGCGTTGTACGTCGATCTAGGCCGACCCATTCATGCTCAATCCTGGGCGGTAGCGTGGTCGGAACTGAAAACCTATCACCGGCAGGATGGTCTACCGGGGACCATGGAGATGCCTGGTCATTCGGAAGAGAGATCCATCGCTTCGGCGACTTCCAAGATTCTCATGCAGCAGGTAGCCCACACTCTCCCGGCATTACTACGAGCCACAAACAATCTCCGACTACAGGACGCTGTGATCGCCATGAGACCACTGATCGGGCTGGGACCCGGCCTCACGCCCTCAGGTGATGATTTTCTCGTGGGCTACTTGACCGGATTATGGTGCAGGGTGGGGAACGTTCCATCACGGAAGCGATTCCTAACGGGCCTGGGCTCTGAACTGTCCCAAGCGGCACGAACCACCAATCAAATCAGCTGCGCCTATCTTCGAGGCGCAGCCAGTGGCCATGTCTCTGAACCGATCGCAACATTGGCGCAGCAACTCACGCAATCGAACGACATGGGCAGCGTCAGGGCCGCCACGCTGGCTGCCTTACAAATCGGTCATACCTCCGGGAGCGACGGCGTGCTGGGACTGTTGTGGGGTTGTCTCGTTTGGCAACCTTTGCCTTGTCTGTTTTCCGACGATCTTTTCCGTCCGTCTGTTTACTCCGATTCGGTCGTCAACCATGAAATCCTGGTCGGCGCGTGCAAACGATATTCGTGACACCGTGCGCCTCTTGACTTGGTATACAATTTTGTGTTCAAGTTGGCTCCGTAATGAGGTCTATGAGTCAGGATTTTTCGACGACTCGCTTCTTAATATCTTTCGATGCGAGGCATCACGCGTTAGGATCTGACGTTCGCCACATAAGTCATCGGCGGGAAGTCCCCTCTCCGCTTGACGTTGAGCGCCGCGAGCCGTGTCCGGTCAACGGCGACAATGAAAGGCCGTCTACATGGCCAGGGCGACCAAAATAATCCGGAATTTCTACCGCGATTCCGTCTCGCTGATGCAGCTTTCTTCCACGATCGCCAAGTTGCCTGGCGTGGAACAAGCCTCAGCCGTGATGGCCTCCATCAATAACATCAGCCTCCTCCAAGAGGCCGGCTTGCTGACCGAACCGGTTGAAGCCTCGGCCAACGATCTCCTGATTGCTCTTCAAGGAGAAGCCGATGCTCTGGAAGCGGCACTCGCCGCGGCAGAATCCGCCCTGAAGCAACCTTCCGCTTCATCGACCGGCAATGACAAATCGCGCGGCATTTCTCCCCGCAGCATCGAGATGGGACTCGCGAACCTCGTGGGCGCCAATCTTGCCTTGATCTCCACGCCGGGCGAGTACGCTGCGTCGGAGGCTTTCAAGGCATTGAGGCTCGGACTCAACGTCATGCTCTTCAGCGACAACGTCGAACTCAAGGACGAGATCGCGCTCAAACGGTTTGCCCAGGATCGTGACCTCATCGTCATGGGCCCGGATTGTGGAACCGCCATTATCAATGGCATCCCTCTCGCCTTTGCTAATGTCGTCCGGCGCGGAACCATCGGTGTCGTCGGCGCATCAGGCACCGGCCTTCAACAAGTTACCTGCCTGATCGATCGATGGGGCGGCGGCATCTCGCAGGCGATTGGAACGGGCGGACACGATCTGCACCGCGATGTCGGCGGTATTTCCATGCTGCAGGGGCTCAAGGCGCTGGCGGCTGATCCCTCCACCTCTGTGATTGTGCTCATTTCCAAACCTCCATCGCCGGAAGTCGCCGGCAAGGTACTGGAGGCGGCGAGGGGCGCGGGGAAGGCGGTGGTCGTCAATTTTCTTGGCGCCGATCCCGATCGAGTGAGACGCGAAAATATTTACCCCGCCGTGACGCTGGAGGATGCATCAGCCGTAGCGGTGGCGCTCGCCGGCGGCAGAACTCCTGAAGCCAGGAAAACGAGTGTGCCCTCTTCCTCAATCACACCTCGTGCTTCAGGGCAGCGATACGTGCGGGGTCTCTATAGCGGCGGCACCTTTTGCTACGAGGCTTCGCTCCTCCTGAAGAAAGAATTGGGGCAGATCAATTCCAATACTCCGGTGGAGCCAGGGGATCGTTTGAGCGATGTCTGGACCAGTCAAAAGCACACCGTCATTGACCTGGGTGACGATCTCTTCACTCGTGGGCGCCCCCATCCCATGATCGACCACCGGCTCCGAAATGAGCGACTGATCAAGGAAGCCGGCGATCCCGAGGCGGCGGTAATCCTGCTGGACGTGGTCCTCGGCTACGGATCTCACCCAGATCCGGCCGCTGAGCTGGTCCCGGCAATTCAGAAAGCACGCGATCTCGCCGCCAAAGCAGGCAGGCACCTGGCCATCGTGGGATTCGTCTGCGGCACAGCAGCGGACCCTCAGAATCTGTCCAGACAGGAAACGGCTCTTCGAGAGGTCGGGGTAACCCTTGCGGAGAGCAACGCTCAGGCTGTGCGCATGGCCGCCTCTGTGGTTCTGGAGGCCGGCATTGGAGGACGATTGTGACACAGGCCCTGTTCCAGGAGAAACTCCAAGTCTTGAATATCGGCTTGTCTTCCTTTGTCGATTCAATCACGAGGACAGGCGGCTCTGTGCTTCAGATTGAATGGGCCCCGCCCGCTGAGGGACAGCCGGAGGTCGGTCGTACCTTGGCTCAGTTGGTCAACCTGCTCTCCGTTGAAACCGCCAACCAAACGGCGTTCGATGCCTACCAATCAGCTCAACCGGTTCTCAGTGGTGTCGGCATCGCGGGGAAGGCTCTCCCAAACATGGGAGAACGCATGATCCTGCACGGTGGTCCTCCTATCCACTGGAAGAACATGTGCGGACCCATGAAGGGAGCCATCATCGGAGCTATTCTCTATGAAGGCTGGGCGGAGAATCTCGCCGAAGCGGAGGCCATGGCCTCCAGCGGTGACGTCGCGTTCGAACCTTGCCACCACCACAATGCCGTCGGACCGATGGCCGGAATCATCAGCCCATCCATGCCGGTTTGGATGGTGACCAATACGACCGACGGAAATCAGGCGTTCTGCAACTTCAACGAAGGCCTCGGCAAGGCGCTCAGGTTCGGCGCCAATGGTCCGGATGTGATCACCCGTCTCAAATGGATGGGACAGATACTTGCCCCAGCTTTGCAAGCCGGCGTCGAGGTCCTAGGCGGGGTAGACCTCAAGCCCATGATGGCACAGGCTCTCCACATGGGCGATGAAGTGCATAATCGTAACGCCGCCGCCTCCGCTCTGTTCCTGAAACGCCTTATTTCAGCGTTGTTGAAGACACGCACCCCGTCTGCCGACGTTGCGGCGGCCGTGGATTTCATCGCCGGCAACGACCACTTCTTCTTAAATCTGTCCATGGCAGCATGCAAAGCGATGCTCGACGCAGCTCATGGCGTTCCAGGCAGCAGTATGGTCACCGCCATGGCTCGTAACGGAGTCGAGTTCGGTATTCGTGTCAGCGGCACTGGTAATACGTGGTTTACGGCTCCGGCCCCGATCGTTCACGGACTCTTCTTCCCCGGTTACACCACGGCCGACGCAGCGCCTGATTTGGGAGACAGCGCCATCACCGAAACCGCGGGTGTCGGCGGTTTCGCCATGGCTGCGTCGCCGGCCATCGTCAAGTTCGTCGGCGGCACGCCGCAGGACGCGATCGACAACACCAACACCATGACGCATATCACCGTCGGCCGCAACAACGCCTTCACGTTGCCGGCGCTGAACTTTGCCGGATCGCCGGCCGGCATTGATATTCGGAAGGTCGTCGATACCGGCATTCAACCGATCATCAATACAGGCATCGCCCATCGGGAGGCCGGAATAGGTCAGATCGGCGCCGGCATTACGCGCGCCCCCTTGGCCTGTTTTACGCAGGCGGTGTCCGCGCTCGCGCACTCGATAGACGACGGTCAGTGAACGGGAGGATATACCCAATGAGCCCCACGAACAAACTTGCCGTCGTGGCAGTCGGTGGGAACGCCTTGATCCGTGACAAGCAACACGAATCGATTCCCGATCAAAGTCGAGAGGCTGCCGTTACGACACATCATATCGCGGAGATGATCGCCGCCGGATGGAATGTCGTGATCACCCACGGGACCGGCCCGCAAGTTGGGTTCATCATGCGCCGTTCCGAGCTGGCCCTTGAGGAAGTCCCTCCCGTACCGATGGACTATGCCGATGCGGACCTGCAGGGCGGCATCGGGTACATGTTTCTGAAGGCCCTGCACAACGAATTCCGCAAGCAGAGGATCGATCGGAAGGCCGTTGCCCTCGTGACCCAGACCTTGGTGGATCGCAATGACCCTGCCTTTGCCGATCCCTCCAAACCCATCGGATCTCATATGGATGAAGAGACGGCGAAGCGGCTCGCTCGGCGCCAGGGCTGGATCGTCAAGGAAGACGCCGGTCGAGGATGGAGGCGGGTGGTCCCCTCTCCGCTTCCGAAGACCATCGTGGAACTCGCAGCCATCAAGGCCTTAGCTCAAGCCGGGTTTGTGGTCATTGCTTGTGGAGGGGGAGGCATCCCCGTCATGGAGGACGAACAAGGGAACCTGAACGGCGTGGAGGCCGTCATTGACAAGGACTTGGCGTCAAGTCTGTTGGCTCGTGGCATCGGCGCTGATTTATTGCTGGTCTCCACAGGGGTCGAAAAAGTGGCGATCAATTTCAACAAACCTACTCGGCAATGGCTGGATCGTATGACGGTCGCAGAAGCGAAGAAGCACTATGCAGACGATCAATTCGACAAGGGGAGCATGGGGCCGAAAATTCAGGCGGTGATCGAATTCTTAGAAGGAGGTGGGCAGACCGGATTGATCACCAACCCTGAGAATATCGGGCGCGCCTTGGCCGGCGAAACAGGAACGTTCATCGTGAAGTAACGTGCGTCGCCATACACATCTCATCTCATCCCGAGGGAGGACATATGTCCGAATCACGCAAACTGACGAGACGCCAAGTGTTGAAGGGGACTGCAGCTGCCGGCGCGCTGGGCATGTTGGGCAACTTGGAATGGATCGGTCAAGCCTGGGGCGCATCGGACAAGGTCAAGATGGGTTTTGTTTTTGTGGGTCCACGGGACGACTACGGGTACAATCAGGCGCATTTCGAGGGCAAATCGGCGGTGGCCAAGCTCGACTGGGTGAAGGCCTTCGATGAAGAAAAAGTGCCGGAGACCATCGAGGTCCAAAAAACCATGGAGAGCATGGTCAAGCTGGATGGAGCCCAGGTGCTCTTCCCCACCTCTTTCGGTTATTTTGATCCGCACATTCTTAAGGTCGCGCCCCAATATCCCAATATTCAGTTCTTACACTGTGGAGGGCTCTACCAGGAGGGAAAACACCCAAAGAACGTCGGGAGTTACTTCGGCTATATCGACGAATCGCAATACGTGGCCGGCATCGTGGCCGGCGGGATGAGCAAGAGCGGGAAGCTTGGATTCGTGGCCGCCAAACCGATCCCCCAAGTACTCCGCAACGTCAACAACTATACCCTCGGGGCCCGCAGCATCAAACCGAACACGACGGTCCATGTGATCTTCACGGGAGATTGGTCGTTGCCGGTCCGTGAAGCGGAAGCGACGAACAGCTTAGTGGACCAAGGGATCGACGTCGTCACCTGCCATGTCGACAGCCCCAAGGTCGTCATCACGACCTGCGAAAAACGGGGCATCTTCTGCACCGGCTACCACTGCAACCAATCCAAGCTCGCGCCCAAAGGCTATCTCACGGGAGCCGAATGGAATTGGGCCAAAGTCTACATGGATTACGCCGAGATGATCCGGAAGGGACAGCAAGTTCCTCACCTGGTGCGAGGCGGGTTGAAGGAAGGAATCGTGCGGGTATCCGAGTATAACCAGGTGGTGACGGAAGCCGTGCGCAAACAGGCCGACGCAGCCAAAGAAAAATTCATGAGCGGAGGGATGGTCGTGTACAAGGGCCCGATCAAGGACAATACCGGTCGCGTTATCATCGCGGCAGGCAAGGAGCATATCCAAACCGATATCTGGCTGGAAAGCATGGATTGGCTGGTCGAGGGAGTCATCGGTTCAACGAAGTCATGAGCATTGCCGTGCCGCAGACTCTGAACAAAGCCCTGGAACCGTTCCTCATCATCGTCGGATCTCTGACGGTCTCGATGGTGTTGTTCGGAGTTTTCGTGGCTTCGGCTGGAGCGGATCCCTTCGAGGTCTATCAGACGATGTATCGCGCCGCCTTCGGCACCTCATTTTCGTGGCAAAACACCCTGATCCGCGCCGCGCCGTTGATGCTGACCGCCCTGTGCACCGCGCTGCCCGGCTATCTCAGCTTGATCATTATTGGAGGCGAAGGCGCCGTCGTCATGGGCGGCCTCTTCGCGGCTCTCGCCGCTCTTACGATACCCGCCGCTCCTCCCATGGTCGTGCTGATCACTATGGCGCTCGTCGGCATGGCGGCAGGGGGTCTGTGGCTCACCATAGGAGGAGCATTACGACACTATCGCGCCGTCAATGAAACTATCAGCAGTCTGCTGCTGAACTATATCGCTATTGCGTTGTTGAACCACCTCGTCACCAGCACCTTCCGCGATCCGGAAAGCCTCAACCATCCGTCGACGCATCATATCGGCGAAGCGAACATGATCGGCCTCATTCCCGGCACCGATCTCCACTGGGGATTGGTGTTCGGCGTTGTGGCTTGTGTCATCGCGTGGTTTCTCATGCATCACACGGTATTCGGTTTTGCCTCTCAGATTGCGGGAGGCAATGTGCGAGCGGCCCAGATCGCCGGACTGCCGGTGGGGCGGTTGATTCTTATCGTGTGCTTTGTGGCAGGGGCCGCCGGAGGGCTGGCCGGCATGGTGGAGGTCGCGGCCATCCACGGAAGAGCCAACGACACCCTCAATGCCAATTATGGGTATGCCGGCATTCTCGTGGCCTTCGTGGCGCGCAATAATCCATTGGCCATCATTCCCGTTGCGGTATTGCTGGGAGGCATCCGAGCAAGCAGCGGACTGCTGCAGCGAGCCCATGAGCTGCCCGATGCAACCGTGCTTGTGATGCAGGGAATTATTTTCCTTGTCATCCTGTTCAGCGAAACCCTGTATGGTCGGTTTTCGAGATTGCAGAAACAAGGGGCATCCTGATGGAAGTCGGGTGGTGGGGAGTCCTCATCGCAGTCTTAGGCGGGGCGATTCGAATCGGCACGCCGTTTCTTTTTGTCTCGCTGGGCGAGTGCTTGACTGAGAAGAGCGGTCGTATCAATTTGGGGCTGGAAGGCACGTTGGTCATGGGCGCGATGACCGGATACGCCGTCTCGCTGCATAGCGGGTCTCCGTGGCTGGGAGTGTTATGCGCCGGATTAGCCGGTATGGTCCTCGGCGCGTTGCATAGCTGGCTCTGCGGCTTCCAACGGGTCAACGATATCGCGGTGGGGATCGCGATGATGCTGTTCGGCACCGGGTTGGCATTCTTCCTGGGAAAACCGTACATCCAGCCCTCCGCCCCTCGGCTGCCGTCGATCGATCTCGGAGCCTGGAGCGAGATCCCCCAACTCAAGGCGGCGCTGCAGATCAACGCCTTGTTCTTAGTGGGAATCGTGGTGGCTATTGCGCTCGCATGGATGCTGAAGAACACGGCATGGGGATTAAAAGTTCGGGTGGTCGGCGAAAGCGCGGATGCGGCGCGTGCCCTCGGATTGCCGGTCGATCGCATACGGATCCTCAGTACGGCTCAAGGAGGATTCTTGGCAGGGATCGGCGGGTCGTATCTCTCTCTCTACTACCCATTCAATTGGAGTGAAGGCCTGTCGAGCGGACAGGGGCTGATGGCGGTGGCATTAGTGATCTTTGCCCGTTGGCAGCCGATGGGGTGTCTGTGGGTTTCGCTGTTGTGGGGAGGGGCCGCCGCGTTAGGACCTTCGTTGCAATCCGTAGGGATTACGGGCGGATACTACATCTTCAACGCGATCCCCTACATCATGACCCTGGCGGTGATGATCATCACCTGCTCTCCCAGACGCACGCTTGTAGGAGTACCCCATGAACTCACAGTGACTCGCTAGTCGATAAAGGATGAGTCGAGCCAACTTAAACGGAAAATTCGTGAGAGGTGAGCCATGAGCAGATACGTCGCATCCGACCCCTATCCCTATCCCTACAATGGGGATCTCCGGCCGGACAATACGGTCTTTCTGATCATTGATATGCAGACCGACTTTTGCGGCAAAGGCGGCTATGTCGACAAGATGGGCTATGACATTTCTCTCACTCGCGCGCCGATCGCGCATATCCTCAAAGTGTTGTCCAAAGCCCGAACCATCGGTATGCATGTTTTCCACACCAGAGAGGGGCACCGGCCGGACTTGGCGGATCTCCCGGACAACAAACGATGGCGCAGCCGCCGTATCGGAGCCGGCATCGGCGACCCAG
>JAHBWU010000071.1 GCA_019636835.1 Nitrospira sp. | reverse complement strand
TCAAAATATGATCCGGAATCGGCGTCGACAGAAAATTGCGGCGGACATCACGTCGCTCGAAGATCGCCCGATAGACGGCATCGCGCTCCGCATCTGAAAATCGACCGTCGATCCGCATCATCTCAGTCGGCTTGCCTATTGCCTGTCGGATCCGGCTGATTCCCCGGTTCACCGAGCGCGATTTGTCCCAAGCAGACCGGACAGAGACAATCCTCATACCGTGCCGCGATCCAATCCATGTGCTCTTCTGTCACACCGATCGTGCCGCACCAACACTGATATCCGCCGCATTGAAACGCCTGTCCGCAACGCTCGCAGGTTTTTCGGACCGGTCCTCTCAAAATTCAACCCCCGGCTGTGCCTTGATGCCTTTTCGGAAAGGATGCTTCACTTGCTTCATCTCCGTCACCAGATCGGCTTCCTCCAGAAGCGCCGCTGGTCCCCCTCGACCGGTGCTCACCACATGTTGCATCGCTGGACGATCGCGAAGCGCCGCTAGTACCTCTTCAAGACGGACATAGCCGTACTGCAGCGCGATATTGAATTCGTCGAGGACGACCATGGCATAGGAAGCATCGCGCAGGAATTCACAAGCCCTTTGCCATGCCTGTTGTGCAAACTGCGTGTCTCGCGCGCGATCTTGAGTTTCCCAGGTATAGCCTTCCCCCATCCGGAGGAAGGAGACTCGATCGCCAAAGGATTTTAAGGCGCGCTCTTCCGCAGTGTCGATGGCGCCCTTAATGAATTGCACGACCGCTACCTTCCAGCCATGCCCGATGCAGCGCAACGCCATTCCCAGCGCGGCGGTCGTCTTCCCTTTGCCGGCGCCGGTATAGACGATCAAGAGGCCTTTCTCCTGTTGCGCCTCTTCGATACGCCGATCAACCGAAGCCTTGAGGCGTTCCATTCTCGCTTTATGTTGGACTTGATCCGTCATGACGATGAACCCGCATTCGTGGACATCCGAACGGTAGCTTGACGGGCAGCATTCACCAGCGCTATCCCGACTTGCGGTTGGCTGGCAAAGTGCAAATGGGTGTAGAGCGCCAGCACGTTGTGTCTTGTCAGTCCATCCTGCCCCTTTGAGCTGCCTCCTACATCGCTCAGTGTGCAAGTGTGCTCCAGCGGCCCTCTCGCAATCAGCGTGGAATAATGGAACTCATGGCCCCGTGCCGTGATGCCGACTTCACCAAGGATGCAGCGTCGGGAACATTCCACCGTTCTATGCCCCAATGTGAGGCTATGTTTCCGCATGACCGCTTCAGCCGGAAAGATGCCGACCATTTCATGCGAGCGGCCATCAAAATCGCGGATCGATTCCGTGAGATACATCAACCCGCCGCACTCCGCATAGATCACGCCTCCTCGCTCGGCAAAGCGCTTGATGGCCGCTCGCATGGCGACGTTTTTGGCCAGCACCTCGCCATGCGATTCAGGATATCCACCGCCAAGATACAGCATCTCGACATCCGGCAATCCTTGGTCGTTCAACGGAGAAAACTTCACGAGTTCAGCACCGGCAACTTCCAACAATTCAAGATTGTCCTGATAGTAAAAACAAAACGCCTGATCTTCCGCCACGCCGATGCGAATTGTACGGCCGTGGTTCTTCATCATCGGCTGAACTACGGGTGTCGGCAACGTGCCACATGAATGGGCAAGTGCCTCGATGCGATCAAAATCAACTGTCTCCAACGCAGCTTCGGCCAACCGCTGGTAGAGCTGACCATCGACTTGTTCCATTGCCATGACCAATCCGAGATGCCGATCTGGAATTGCCAGAGAGGCATCAGGACGCAAGTATCCCACAGGAATCACGTCTGTTGCCTGTTCTACCGCTGTCTTCAAGAGTTGGTAATGTTCCTCGCTCCCAACACGATTGAACAAGACTCCTACAACACGCAACGCTGGATCGAAATGCGCATAACCCGCTACCATCGCCGCGGCGGAACGGGCCAGCGCGCTTCCGTCGACAACGAGCAGCACCGGGGCACTCAACTGCTTTGCTGATTCAGCCGTGCTGCCGACCTCATTCACCGGCGAGCTGCCGTCAAACAGACCCATCATGCCTTCGATAATGGAGATGTCCGCATCGGCTGCGGCGCGAGTGAAAATCGAGTGATTAAGGTCCGCTCCCAGCATCCACCCGTCAAGATTTCGAGATGGGCGGCCGGTAGCGGCTCGGTGATGACTCGGATCGATAAAGTCAGGTCCGACCTTGAACGGTTGGACTCGGTGGCCTCGCCCACGCAAGGCCCCCAGAATCGCCAAGGTCGCGGTTGTTTTTCCGACGCCGCTTGATGTCCCAGCGATGACCAATCGAGGATACTTCTTCATCTGGCGCTAGAGCGGCAGATCATAATTGATCCGCACGCCTCCAAAAATAGAGCGAATTGGAGTTCCGAAGAATAGAACCTCCTCGTACTTTTCATTGAACATGTTATCGAAACGCAAGTAGGCCTGAATCTGCTTCGTGACGTCATAACTCGCAGAAAGATTCCAGACGACAAACGATGGAGTTGCATTACTGTTTCCAACATTGCCGAACCGTTCTCCGACATATCGTCCCTCCAGATTGGCCTGCAAACCCTCCACCGGCTGATAGCTGATGACGGTCGAAATCTGATGGAGCGGCCATTTTGGAAGCCTTGAGTCCGATCCACTACTGATATCCCGCGTCGCTGCGTAGGTGTACTGGATGTGCAAATCCAAGGTTTTGATCCAGCGCCCGTCACGATAGAGTTTCAACTTCGTGGTGACTTCCACACCTTCTGCTCTGGCCAGGCCGACATTCTGCGCGCAAAACCCAAACGAGCCGGGAGCCGTACAAACGGCTGGATCAAAAATCGATAAGATCAGATTGCGATAGCGCGTCCAAAAATAGCCCACGCTGATACTGCCACGATCACCCGGCAAGGCTTGTTCAATCGCAGCATCCAGGGCTTGGCTTTTTTCCGGCTGCAGATTCGGGTTGCCGAATCCCGGGAAAAATAACTGATTGATCGTGGGCGCCCGAAAACCGGTGGAATAGCTGCCTCGAAACTTCGTGCCTGTTTCCTGGTGCAAATACCCTCCCGTCACACGATAGGTTGTGGCGCTTCCAAACACGTTGTACTCATCCTGCCGAATGCCCGCCGTTCCGAACACGCGATCCCAAAGATTCAACTGCGCCTCTCCAAATCCTGCATGGCTACTGACGACTTTGTTCTCGAACACAGTCGTATTCGTCAGGAGATCGCGATTATCGCCCTTTTGTTCCCGAAACTGATAGCCTGCCGTCAACAACAGCGGTTTACCGACTTGAATATTATGCTGCCATTCAATCCGATTACTGACTGTTTCAATTTGAGACCTGAACGGGAACCCTATCAGCCCCGTGGCTCCAGTCACAAGATTACGTTCAACTGCACCGCCGTCACTCCCCAGATTTTCAGTCGCCCTCGACAAGGTAAGTTTTTGTAACCACCAGCTGGTCAGCGGCTGAGCATAGTTGCCTGCGAAGACATACTGTGTACTTCGTGATCGTGCACCAAACACATCGGCCGGATCGGAGGCGAATGTGACCGGATTAAACGCGAATCCGTCGAAATGAACGCTGCCGTCCAGCCAGCGGAAACTAAAGTCCAGACGCCCATCCTTCGGCAGGTCTGCACCCAGCCGAACAGATCCTTGCCAGTTGTGGTACCCATCACGTTCAGCCGCCCCACGTCGATAGTTGATTGCCGAAAAGCCGGCCGTATCCAAACGGGTAATCGACCCGGAGAAATCTATGGGTCCTTTTTTACCGGCTATGCCGCCTCCTTCACGAATCGTGTTGAACGATCCGTATTCGGCAAAGGCGGACACATTGGGTTTATCCCGTCCGCGCTTCGTCGTGATATTGATGACACCACCCATGGCGTCCGATCCCCAGAGCATGCTCTGGCTTCCGCGCAAGATCTCAATCCGTTCGATGTTGTCGGATGTCAGGTTGGCAAAATTGAAAGTCCCAATGGTAGCACTGTTGACGATCGCGCCATCGATCAAGACGAGCGTCTGCTCCGGCGTTCCGCCACGCATTCGTACATCGACCGTCGTTCCAAGCCCTCCGCTTTGAAAGACAGCAAGCCCCGACGCCCACCGAAGCGCTTCCGCAACAGTTCTGATTTTTCGCTGTTGCATATCCTCACCGGTGATGACCTCGACGGCGCTGGTGACTTGTTTGGCTGGCATTGGGGTCTTGGTTGCGCTTACGACGACATCCGGAACTTCGATCTCCGGTTGGTCGGCCATTGCGACTTCCTGAGCTGAGGCTGGATACGCGAGAGCCGTGACCCACGAAAGAAGGACACATGCACGAAAAATACGACGAGCTACGAACCCAAACATGAAAAACCTCCCTTTGACTCGAAGGGCGTCGATAATCCCGGCAGCTGGGTCTCCTGACTTGCGGCTCTTTGCGTCTCTGCGCCTTCCCATGTGCCAAGGCACACAGTGGCATCATGCAGAGTCACTCCCCGCTTACAGTGGCGGCACCGTGATGGATTTGCACCATCTTCCCCATCGCTGACGGTGTGGTCTTAAGGAATCCCTCCAGAATAGTTGTTGCGCACCCAGCTTCTCATGCAGGAGAGGGGTGCCTCTCTTCCCGCACATCAGTCTGCGTTGGTTGAACGTTACCAATGCACCAAGCTTTCATCTCCACGATCGACCGGCGTATCATTATCGGATGTAGTCTACCGAGTACCTTGAGGAGCGCAGCATCATGCCGTCGAAATCCCAGTCGAACGTCAGCACGGCGGACTTCTTGGACGTGTGTGCAAGCACCCGCCTGCCGTTCTGTACGACAAGACTCGGAGCATTCCAGAAATCCAGGGTCTTCTCAGCGCCGGTTCGGTTACAGACGATCAGTGGGAGTCCTGTTTCATGGGTCCGCTGCTCCCATTCCCCATTCGGACCGTGAATGCCGGGGCCCCACGATGCCGGCGAGACCAACATCTGCGCGCCTTCAAACTTAAGTGCTCGGGCGATATTCGATGTATAGACGTCGCTGCAGATGAGTACGCCGACCTTAATCCCATCGCATTCGATCGGAGCGACGATGTCGCCGGGGCTCGACCATGCCAGCGAATCGCTCACCACATTGATCTTGCGGTGTTTACCCAGGATCTCACCGGTCGGCCCGATGACAAATACTGAGTTGTAGAATCGATTGCCCTCCCGCTCCGGGCAACCGAGAAATACGGTTCGTTTCAATGTCCTTGCCAGTTTACAGACCTGCTGCATCCATGGATCGGGTTGTGATTGTACCCAATCAGAACCGACGACGTGCGTGAACTGAAGTCCGCAGACCGCCAGCTCCGGTGTCACGATCCAGTCGGCTCCGGTGGTGGCGGCATGCTTGATGGCCTCGACAATCACGTACCGGTTCCGCTCGATGGCTCCAGGAACCGTCTCAAGATGGAGCAGCGCGATTTTGCCCGTTCTCATATCAGGTCTCACCGGACAGACGGCGTCCAGGCAGTGTAATCCTTGGCAACCCAGACTCGGGATGCCGATCAACAAGGACTCTACATCGATACACTGTTTCCAACACATCGGATTCGATCACTTCTTCCGGATACCCAAGTCGTATCACTCGTCCCTCGTCCAACAAGATGAGCCGGTCGCAATACTGGCTCACGAGATTCAAATCATGCGACACGAAGACAACCGTTAAGCCTCGCTCATCTTTCAGCCGGCACAACACTGAACCGATCCCGACCTGATGTTGCAGATCAAGAAATGCGGTCGGCTCATCGAGCAACAAGACTTTTGGAGTCTGAGCCAGTGCCCGCGCGATCATGGTCCGCTGCCGTTCGCCACCGGAGAGGTCCGTCACCGCCCGCTGAGCCAGATGGGCAACGTCCATCGTCACCATCGCTTGTTTCGCAATGGCCACGTCCTCTCGGTTCTCCCATCCAAATCCGCCGGCCCATCGATCCCGAGGACGATGGGGAAACCGACCCATCAATACGGTTTCTACCACAGTGAAGGGGAAGAGCTGCTGTGAGTCTTGTGGAACGACTCCAACGACGCACGCGACTTCTCGTTGAGTCAGAGAGGCGATGTCTTGTCCGAACAAGTCGATGTGACCTTGCTGGGGAGTCATGAGCCGCGCCAACACTTTTAGTAAGGAGGTTTTCCCCGATCCGTTCGGGCCGACGACACCCAGTACTTCACCCTCGTAAACCTGAAAGGAGATGTCATCGAGAATCCATCCGGTGGTATGAGATTCTTTCGATTGATAACGGAACCGAAGAGACTGCACATCGTAGGCGCAATGCCGTTGGACCATGGTGGTCATGCCGCTATCTATTGCGTCGTTGGTTCGGTTGTCGCTTGTCCCACTCATGCCAAGCGATCCTTTCGCCAGAGCAAGAGGTACACAAAGAACGGTCCGCCGGCCAGGGCCGTGATGATACCGACCGGAATTTCGGTCGGCGATATCAACGTCCTCGCCACAGTGTCCGCGCCCATGAGAAAGGTGCCCCCCACCAAGGCCGATGCCGGAAGCAGGAGCCGATGGTCGGCGCCAATCACCAACCGGACGGCATGAGGAACCACCATCCCGATAAATCCGATCATTCCACTGACGGACACAACCGCTCCCGTCACCAACGCCGTCAACACGAAGATTATGCGTTTCGCCTGTTCCGTATCGACGCCGAGCGATCGAGCGGGTTCCTCCCCTAATGCCAAGACATTCATGACACGCATTTGACTGAAAAGCAGAAAAAGGCCAATGGAAAGATAGATGACGAGCGAGACCAGACCACCGTATGTGGGAGCGGTAAGCGTCCCCATCAACCAGGCCATCATCCCATACGAACGATTCGGCTCCAGGATGGATGTAATGAACATGATCATGGCTGAAAAGATGGCGTTCAGGATTACCCCTGCCAAGAGGAGGCTGTGGATCGGCAACCGTTCATAGCTTTTGGCCATTCGATAGATGATCACGAGTGCCGACAAGCCTCCGGCAAATCCGCAAGCCGGTAAAGCCGTTTCAGCCAGGAATGTGGTTCCTGCTCCAATCAATACCCCCACGGCGGCACCGAGCGCCGCTCCGCTGGAGACACCGAGTACATAAGGATCCGCTAGCGGATTTCGTAATAGGGCCTGCAATGCGACTCCCACTGACGCCAAGGAGCAACCGACCAGGAAACCCAGTAATAGACGTGGTAGTCGAACCTGCAAGAGAATAGTTCGTGTCAGGTCCGATACCTCATCGTCGATGGCTTTGTCGCTGATAGTATCAACAAATACGCGCAGGATCTCTCCGTATGCTATCGGCTGGGCACCGAAGTGAAGACACATGAGGCCGACTGCAATGACCGTCAGACCAAGAATTCCAAGGGTCATCGCCAAACGTGAACGTGTAAGGATGGCACCGTGAAGCGTAGTACCGTCATTAGCGGCCACGCCGCTGGGTCCGTCGGACAACGTGTCGATATAGGAACTCGGTTGAACCATGGCTGGTAGCCGTTTCAAATGACTCTCATGGACGAAGCGCGCCTTCGCTGGAACCGAACAGTTCCGGATGGATGGCTCGGGCGAGTTGTTCCAAACCTTCAACGACACGAGGCCCTGGACGATTCAATAGGCTCGATGAGATTTCATGAAAGCGCTGTTGCTTGACGGCCGAGAGGGAGTCCCATCGACGCCACTGCTGTTGCTCGCTGCGCGACACCGTTTCCACGTCGCCGCTGGGGAAGATCAGCACCTCCGGATTTTCTTTGAGCACCGCCTCCATGTTCAGTCTCGGATAGGCGACGCCGGCCTGAGCCGCTACGTTGATTCCTCCCGCAAGAACGATCATCTGGTGGATGAAACTTCCAGGCCCTACGGTAATCAACGGCTGGCTATTCAGGACATATAACACACGTTTGGCCGGCCTTGTTTCGACCTGGCGTCGGATCTCGGCGAGCCGTCGACGCATGTGCTGAGTCACTTCATTGGCTGCTGAGGTTTTCTCAAACATCTTCCCCAAGGTGTGAATCTGAAGAGGGATATCTTCCAATGTTTGAGCATCGAGTACGAACACAGGAATTTTGAGCTGCTCGAGTTTCAACTGCAGGTCAGGACGGAGAAAATCTCTAGGCGCGAGCACCACTTCCGGTCGCAATGCAATGACGCTTTCCACACTGGGATTCGAATATCCCACCTTGGCCTTGGATTTTGCAGCCGCCGGGTAATCGCAAAACTCGGTGACGCCGACAATCTGTTCTTCCAGCCCGAGCGAGAACAACATTTCGGTAATACTCGGAGCAAGCGACACGATGCGAGCCGGCGGCTTGGAAAGGTAGATTCTATGCCCGGCATCATCCACAAACGATCGGGACGACACATGTGCCATAAACGGCATGCCGGTGAGGATTCCCTGTTGCCGCCGTTTCATTTCACCATAATCTCCTGGCCCGCATTCAGCAGCTTGTGCAAGAAACACCGACAACACCATCAGAAACCATATGCATATGACGGGGCGATATCGATGCCATTGGCTCAAAAGAAAAATCCCCAAGGCCTGAATGGACCCTGAGGATTGCACCCGCTTCTTCATCCTCACCCGTTCCCCAGCCTCGAGGGAACGACGGTCAATTCTCTGAGCAGGTCTTCTGGCTCATGGTTCACCCTACTCCCCGGCCTTCCCATCTTGACGTGAAACGTTAACCGTGAAACGCGAGATCTTGCGATGAACGATTCACGACTAACGAATAACGATAAGACAGTGGCATGACGGGTTTCGTCCCCATTGACAGCGGCGGGACCGCGAGGGATTCACACCCTCTTCCCTTACTCAGAAGTCACAACGGACAGCACAATAGGAGACGGCATCAAAACTTGTCAAGCTCAATAATGTTCAGCTTTTATTCAACTCCATCACGGAAGCGTCTGAGGCTTGTGAGCACTCAGCAGGCTATGGTACTATCCGCACGCTGACTTCGATTCACTCAGTGGGAAGGGAGTACGACTGTGGCGTTACAATGTGAGATTTGCCTAAAGAAGCCTGTATCCGGCAACAATGTCAGTCACGCGAACAATAAGACCAGGCGGGTATTCAATCCTAATATCCAGACCGTTCGTGCCCTGATCGGCAAGAGCCATCGGCGTATTCGGGTGTGCACCCGCTGTTTGCGCTCCGGATTAGTCCGCAAAGCGGTCTGAAGGCTTTCCTCTTCATACAGAAGTTACGGCGCCTTCCAGAGAATCTGACCTCCTCGTTCGACCAACTTGATGACCGACGGATCGTCAGGAGAGAGCGTCAAGGTACGGTTGCCGTCTTTGCTTTTGAGCACGAGCCCGACTTCGCCGTTTGCGTCCAACCCAAGACCGGCTCGAGCTTTCCCTTTTGTGTCCAATAGTAAGAACTCCTCGGCGTTCATGCCGTTGAGCTTCTGCGCTTCAACCGGCCTTGGTAACAGCAACTGAGTGCTAAGCACGCCACCGACAGTTCCGCCGAGAAATGCTGTTGCGCACAGCACAATCATCTGTTTGTGCATCATTGTTGATCCTTTCATGAAAGCGAGGAAGTATGGGGGAGCGTAGATGGAGTGTGCACTGGCGCTAAGTCAGTCGACTCAGCGATACCCAATCGGAATGGACACGCATGGTTTGGAGCGGGCGATGGGATTTGAACCCACGACAACTAGCTTGGGAAGCTAGGACTCTACCACTGAGCTACGCCCGCTCGCTGCAACGGATCGTACGCTGGCTTTCCATCACAAGTCAAGGAAGCAACTCGTTCGCTTCAAGGTCGAAATTCCGCAACAGCGAACTTTTTCTTCCCAACCTTAAGACGGCGCTGTTGATGAAGTTCAAACGAGACTAACTTGTCGGGATTTGTTTCCTTCACCCCGTCTACTTCAATCCCGCCTTGAATGATCAATCGCCTTGCTTCACTACCACTAGAAATCAAACCTGTTTTTGAGATTAATTTTGCAAGCCTGATACTGTTACCTCCTCGAATATCTTTCTCCAGCATATCGTCTAATTGCAGTACAACGTGCGCATCCGGCTTATCGGGAAACTCCTTGGCTTGGAATTTCTGCTGAAACTCAGTTCTTGCCTGCCGTCCGGCATCAGTTCCGTGATAACGCGCCACGATCAATTCCGCGAGTGCCTGTTTGGCTTCCATGGGGTGGAGTGCTTTGACATGCCCCAAGTCTTCCGTTGTCAGCAGCTCATAGTACCGATACATGAGTATGTCGCTGATCGACATGATCTTTCCAAACATCTCCCCTGGTTTGTCTTCTAGGGCGATGTAATTGCCGACACTCTTGCTCATCTTCTTAACACCGTCCGTTCCTTCGAGCAACGGCATCGTGATGACGACTTGTGGCTCTTGGCCATAGTCTCGTTGTAACTCGCGTCCGACCAGCAAGTTGAATTTTTGATCCGTTCCTCCCAGTTCCACATCGGCCTTGAGGACGACGGAATCATAGCCCTGTACCAAGGGGTACAAGAATTCATGGACACTGATTGGTTTTTGCTCCTGATAGCGTTTATGGAAGTCGTCGCGCTCCATCATCCGTGCAACTCTGTAGTGTGCGGCCAGTTGAATGAGTCCCTCGGCCGACATTTCCTTCATCCATCGACTATTGAACTCAATCAGGGTCTTTGCCGGGTCGAGAATTTTGAAGATCTGTCTCTGGTAGGTCGTGGCATTGTCCAGCACCTGTTCCTTGGTCAATGCTTTACGAGTCTCGGATACGCCGGTTGGATCGCCGATCATCCCGGTGAAATCACCGATCAAGAAGATCACTTGGTGACCGAGATCTTGGAAATGTTTTAATTTATGAATCAGGACCGTATGCCCAAGATGAAGGTCGGGCGCCGTTGGATCAAATCCCGCCTTGATACGTAAGGGGCGTTTCTCCGCGAGCGACCGCTTGAGCTTCGCTTCCAGCTCGACCTGGTGAATCACCTCGACCGTCCCCCGCTGAATCAGGTCTAGGTGCTCGCGTATGTTCGTCATAATCCTTAGACTCCATCGTTTGTTAGGAATTCGCCGCCGAGACCATTACGAAGGATTTCAACCGCTCGAATTTTTTGGCACCGATCCCTTTGACCCTGCGAAGGTCCTCGATTTTATGAAATCGTCCGACTGATTCTCGAAATGCGATCACACGTTGAGCCAGCACGGTTCCGATCCCCGGCAACGACTCCAACTCACCGGCACTTGCACGATTGAGGTCGAGGCGCGAATGAATCGCCGGTTTTGATGGCTCAGGCTGTGCGATGGCCTGAATGTTCGGACCTTGTATGTTCCGGCTGGACGAACCGGCAGGCAGGCTTTCGCGCTCTCCTAATTCCGTAGTCCGAGAGGCGACGACCGGTCTCTCGGTTGCTGATGGGATGCCTTGAACCGGCGGTTGTGGAGCCCATCGGGCCCACAACACCACACCGATTGTCATGGATAGCATACCGAGTTTCAGAAGCAGGGACTTAATCATGCACTTGCCTTCTTCCGAATAAGCGTTGAGCCGCTCGGATCGAGGCTATCAGGGCGGAGAAGTGCAATGTGGGTTGGAGCTGCCATGTCAAGGTACAGGTGACGGATGCAGTCGAACGTGCAGGCAGGCGGTTGGACGGTTCAACCTCGACAGTGACATCAACCGTTCTTCTGGCTGGCGAGGAAGGCTTCGTACTGCGAGGCCGTCATCAATTGATCGACTTCCCCGGGATCGGCCAGCTCGATCACGGCCATCCAACCTTTGCCGTAAGGGTCTGAATTTACCACTTCAGGATTATCTTTAAGGGCGGTATTGATCTGGCTCACCGTTCCACTCACCGGCGTATAAATCGTGGAGGTCGTCTTCGTCGATTCGACCTCTCCGATCTGTTGGCCGACCTTGACCGAGACGCCCACCTTGGGTAGATCCAGGAAAACGATATCGCCCAAGGCATCCTGCGCGAAGTCGCTGATGCCCATAGTGACTCGTTTCCCATCGAGGCGAACCCACTCATGCTCTTTGTGAAATCGCAAATCGGGTGGAATCATGTCGGCTCCATTTTTGAAATAACAGCGCTCGAGGTTAAGGAAAGGCAGCGTACTGCTCAACCGCAATCTTAACCAGGAGATTTTTCCGGATGGTAGTGGGGCAGACCGGCGTTGTCAAGGAACGATGTGGGCCATTGAGTCCGAACTGGTTCCGATTCAAACGAGGTGCCGGAAAACAAAAACAGAGGAACAGCATCGGCGCTGTTCCTCCTCAATTGTATCGAGCAGAGCTGAGAAGGTGACGAGATCCTTGCGGTCCCACACACGAAGGTCAGCGGAAAATCTCCATGCCGGGGAAGAAATATCCAACCTCGAATTGCGCGGTTTCCGGCGAGTCGGAACCATGCACAGCGTTGAATTCGATATTCGTTCCGTGCGCTTTGCGTATGGTCCCGACATCGGCTTTCACCGGGTCGGTCGCTCCCATCAGTTCGCGGTTCTTCTTGATGGCATTGTCACCCTGCAACACAAGGATGACCGCAGGTCCGGAAGACATGAAGGCGCAGAGACTCCCGAAAAATGGGCGCGCTTTGTGTACGGCATAAAATCCCTCCGCCACCGACTGAGACATGTGAATCATCTTGATGGCGAGTGGTTTCAACCCAGCCTGTTCATACCGATGAATAATGTCCCCGATGACATTTTTCTTGACTGCGTCCGGCTTAATGATGGCCAACGTTCGCTCGCTCATGATCGCTATGTTTCCTCCAGATAGTTAAAGCACCCATTCATCTCATCAACAGCGCGGTTCATTATAGGGACGGCCTCTTCTACCTTGCAAGCATCCGATGGCCTCACGACAGTATGTAACATTGAAGCGAAACCGATTCAGCTTTTCGATCGATGCTTGATCACCACGAGCAACCGAAAGACAAGAAACCAACCCACCAGCTTCAGTCGGAGAAACGGTGTCACGTACCACTCCGGCAGGAAAGACGGATGAGCGAATCTACCGCTACATATTCGAGGCAGTTGCATCAATCAATCTACTCTATGCGAAAGACTCTGTGCGTCATCGGGCCAGTATAACGCATGTGATTTCAAACGCTTACGCATGTATTCGAAAGGTTAGCTACACTAGTGGGGGCCGCAGGCATAAGGCCGATCAAGGCATCCTATGTACCAAGAGAAGCGGCAACCCAGACGTACGGGGGTAGGTAGGGAGTTTGTGAGGGTTGTGACGACCGAGTCCTTCGTCCTCAGGAAAATTGCAAAGGAGTTTGAGCATGCATATTATTGTCGCCTTCTTTGTTTGTATCGGTTTAGTGATCCTCGTTTCTACCTTATTCATAGACAACAACTAAGAGAAACGGTCCTATCAGCAGTCCTGCCACAATATCTAAGGCTTGCAGACTTCTCACTTTTGAATTCTGGCGGACAGGTTTCCTGATAAAGCGGCTTGGCACGACTTGAGGAAGGGATCAGAGAGACGGCCCGGTGATCTGTCAATCAAGAACGAAAAACGTATTCAGAAATTTTCGACGTGTGACATCAACGATCGCATTCGAGGCCATATTGCTTCTGAATCGATTCCGCGACTCCCGGCGGCTCCTTGGTGAGGAGCGCACATGTGGTAAAATTGCCGACGACTTTCTTCTTACTCCTATCGATATAGGTCCAATCGACGATCTCCGTCTTTGCGAATGAGTACGATTGTCCCTTCTTGACTGAACGGATCATCGGAAGATTGTCGATCCGTCCGGACCAGAGATCTCCCTGTGCTTTCAGATTGGAGATCCACAGATATTCTTGATTGTCCCCTTCGCTTACTCTGACCTTGACCGAATACTGGTCGGTATTGGGCGGCGGCGCTCCGGCTTTTCGAAGAAAATCTTCCAAGCTCGCCCGGGCACGTTCCATGGCTTTCTGCATCGCAGGGTCCTCGTCACTCATGTCGACGGCGCTGTCCTTCTTGGCCTTATCGGTGAATGATTGCGAGAACGCAGAGGGAGATATCAGGAACGCCAACAGGACGACGCTCAACACCACGAGTCGTTGCATATAAGCCTCCCAGAGTCTATAGCTCACCGTGAATGATGTGAGCTCTGTTGCTTGGTCATATTGCCCCTGTCCGGAACGCAATGCAAGATCGTTCCCACATTCAGCGTTTCACAGAACTGTTGCGTACATCCATCACAACCTCTGACGGGAAGAATCTACCCATTTTCTGTTACTCTGCCAGCATGCCTCGTCGCCGCCACACCCCTCCTCGCTCCCGCCATCCTCATCCGTTGAGATCAATGGCGCGCTTCGCTCATCGCCGGTGGCAGAATCTCTGTTTGTTCCTCCGGGCCGTCGGCCGAACGCCGCCCGCGATGCGGCTGGGAATCAGCGTCGTTCTTCTCTTCATGGTCTCGTTGGGTATCAACTGGTCTTATCACACGTTCTACAAACCGACGGAATTGTTCTTTCCGGTGGAGAATGCACTCACCAAAAGTCCCCGAGAGACATGGCGAGAATACGGCGCGTTGTTTGAGGCCCATTCGACAACCGTTATTACACCCGAACTGCTTGCCGCCCTGGCCCAAGCCGAAGGCTCCGGGAATCCTGTGGCGAGAACCTACTGGCGGTGGCGTTTTATCTCGTCGAATCCTCTAGAGTGGTACCAACCGGCATCGACGGCAGTGGGCATGTTCCAAATCACCGACGGCACGTTTCAAGAAGGGAAGCGCTACTGTATCCACAATCATGCGGTCGTCGAAGACGGGCCTTGGCATAACTTCAACTCCTGTTGGTTCAACAGTCTCTACACCAGGGTCATCCCTGGTCACGCGATCGAGCTGACTGCCGCGTACCTCGACCGTCACGTAGCGAAAGCGGTCGGAGGACGACCCGCGACGTTCCAACAGAAGCAGGATCTGGCCTCGGTCATCCATCTCTGCGGCGCTGGGGCGGGCCGTGACTACGCAAAGCGGAACTTTCATCTCCTGGCCCACCAGCGTTGCGGTGACCATGATGTGAAGACCTATCTCACAAGAGTCAAGGCCATGGAACGCATTTTTGAGATGTTGGCGGCCGGGTCGATTCCCACCAGTATCCATCGGTGAGCCGATCAGGTTGATGCCAAGACCATCTTCCTCTCAGCTCACCGTTCGCAGGAAATACGAACCTCAAGCGCATCGATATTCATTCATGGTATGGTGGCCGCCGCAACTTTGGCACTGGTCTGCGAGGGTGTGTCTTCATGGGTTCAGACGGACCGAAAGCAATACGGAAAACGGTCTTGGCCGGTGCCATCGGGAATGTATTGGAGTGGTATGACTTTGCTCTCTTCGGATACTTCGCACCGGTTTTGTCTCGTCTCTTCTTTCCTGCTTCGGATCCGTCGTTATCGTTAATCGCCACGTTCGGTGTCTTCGCCGTCGGCTTCCTTGCCAGACCACTGGGTGCACTGCTGTTCGGATACTGGGGCGATACCAGGGGACGACGAGCAGCCTTGGCCTGGTCCGTAATCCTCATGGCGATTCCCACCTGCCTCGTTGGCCTATTGCCGACCTATGCTCAGATTGGGCTTGCTGCACCGATTGCCCTCACTGCCTTGCGTTTTCTACAAGGTCTGTCGGTCGGTGGAGAGTTCACTGGATCCGTCACCTTCCTCGTTGAGCACGCCGCACCGACTGAGCGAGGCTACATCGGCAGTTGGGCTGGGTTTAGTGCACAGATCGGGGCGCTATTGGGATCCGGTGTCGGCACCTTAGCGACGACAAGCCTCACATCGGAGGCGCTCCAGCAATGGGGATGGCGCGTCCCGTTCGTGGCGGGAAGCGGCATCGCATTGGTCGGTTGGTATCTTCGGCGGCGCATTCCCGAGTCACCGGCTTTTGAACGGCTGCAACAAGAAGGTGTGGTGTCTTCCTCACCCGTCCGTGAGTTGCTCACATCGCACCGTGCACCGGTACTACAAGTAATCGGTCTTGTCCTGTTGCATGGCGTCGGGTTCTACATCTTCTATGTGTTTCTTCCCACCTATCTGACCAAAGTGACTGACCTCACGATAGGAACGGCACTGTTGATCAACACGATGTGCATGGCTCTGTTGGCGCTGCTGATTCCGTTCATGGGCAAGCTGTCCGATCGAGTTGGCCATCGATGGGTACTGGCAGCCGGCGCCGCCGGTCTGGCCCTCGGCACAGTCCCGTTCTTTTCTTGGCTAAGCAGTGGTGATCTTGCACTGATCGTCACGGCTCAAGTCCTGATTACTCTGTTCGTGGCTGCCTATATGGGTCCGTTCTTTGCCATCGTGGCGATTTTGTTTCCAGTCGCGCAGCGTTACACAGGTCTCTCAACTTCTTACAATATTGCCTCGGCTCTGTTCGGCGGAACCGCACCATTGCTGGCCACAGTGATTATGGAACGGAGCGGGAATGTGCTTGCCCCTGGATGGTATGTCAGCCTATGCGCCGTCGTGTCATTGATCGCACTGTCCACGATTCGTGAAGAGACGAAAGGGACAGCCGAGGTTCCAGCGGGAATTCATTGACAGTGGCGACTACACACTCCTTCA
The DNA here is from genome assembly GCA_019636835.1 of Nitrospira sp. Classification (GTDB taxonomy): domain Bacteria; phylum Nitrospirota; class Nitrospiria; order Nitrospirales; family Nitrospiraceae; genus Nitrospira_D. The sequence goes on along the minus strand of JAHBWU010000071.1, from coordinate 1,465 downwards.
TGAGCAACGCGAAGGCCGCATGATCGATCGGACAACTCCACCGTCCGCCCTTTCCGGTCCACCGGTCTCTCGCTGGCGGGGATGTTTTCCTGAACTTCGCCGTGACACTCTCGGATTTCTTTTGCGCTGTCACGCCTACGGCGACGTCGTCAAACTCCCGATGGGTCTTGTCGTCGACCTTCTCCTCGGGCAGCGCGACGCCGCCATGTATGTACTGAACCATCCGGCCGATATCAAGCATGTGCTGGTGACGAATCAAGACAATTATCGGAAGGCGCCGGTCCCTCCGGTCGAATCTCGGGTATTTGGCCAGGGTGTGCTCCACACGGAAGGCGAGACCCATCACCGTCAGCGCCGACTGGTTCTCCCCTTCTTTCATGGAAATCATGTTACCGCGTACACAGACCTGATCACATGCAAGACGCAGGACCTCGTGGGACATTGGCAAAGCGGAACGACGATCGATATCGAATATGAGATGGCGCACCTGACTCTGTCTGTGATCTGGCGGCTACTCTTTGGGCGGGACGTCGGGTCCGAAGCCGACGCTATCAGGGAAGCGATTGCGGTCGGTCAAACTTTAATCAAATTACAGTATGACTCCCTGTTGGCGAGTTGCACTCCCCTGTGGGTTCCGACGAAACTCCATCGCCGGTTCACCCGCGGACACCGATCGATGGAGGCCGTGATTCGACGAGCTATCGAGGAGAGGCGTACGGCGTCTCATCAGAACGATGACGTGCTGGCGCTGTTGCTCGCCACGAAAGATACGGATGGCCGCCCACTGAGTGATCAGGAGGTCCGCGACGAGCTTGTAACCTTCTTGCTCGCCGGCCACGAAACTACCGCTAATGCGCTGACTTGGACATGGCTTTTGTTGTCGCAATGTCGATCGGTGAGGGAACGGCTTACTTGCGAATTGAACCAGGTTTTAGGTGGCCGTCTTCCAACTGCTGCGGATCTGCCTCGTTTGCGGTATACGAAGATGGTCTGGGAAGAGTCGCTTCGGCTGTATCCTCCCGCGTGGAGCCTCCATACCCGCGTCGCCCATGCTCAGGACCGACTTCCATCAGGTGCCGTGCTTCCATCCCGCGCATGGGTCTTTATCAGTCCCTGGAGTCTGCACCGCAATGCGCGATGGTTCCCTGATCCCAACCGATTTGATCCTGAGCGGTTTTCAGAAGAGGCAAACCGGACCCGTCCACCGTTCAGCTACATCCCTTTCGGTGCCGGTGGACGTCGATGCCTCGGAGAGTCCTTTGCGGAGTTGGAAGGACTGTTGATTTTGGCGACGATCGCGGCCAAAGTTCGGCTGCGCCTGGTGGACGGACAAACGATCCGACCGGAACCCGTCATGACACTACGCCCGGATGTTCCGGTACAGATGATCGTTCAACCGGTCGCTATCCCTGAGCCGGTTCCCGCCCATGCCTAGCTTGCTCTGTTCGACTCCGTTTCATCCATA
>JAHBWU010000070.1 GCA_019636835.1 Nitrospira sp. | reverse complement strand
TGGGTCGAACCGCCCCGCAAAGGTGGCTTGAATGAATACCGCCGGTGCGGCCGGGTCAGGAAGCGCGAGCGTCAGTCGGCCGAGGATAGTAAACGACGGTGGATCAAAGATGATTGCCACCACCAATGTCACGAGCCGCCCACCCCATGACAACTCCAGCACCGGTCCGATCACGAAGTGCCCTGGCTCAATCGGGAAAATTCTTGAGAGGGTTTCAATCGCGTGGAGCGCATTTCTGGCAGGGTCGGAAGGAAACAACAATTGATTGATGCTCCCGTCCAGGATCGCCGCTTCAATCGCTCTCGCGTCGAGTCGACGGTTGATACCAACGAGTCCGCCGATGCCGGTGAGTGAAAATCCGAATCCCAGTTGAATGCCGGGATAGGGGAAGCGCACGCTCATCAAAATCACGAACGAGAGAGGCGGTCTTGTTTGCAATACAGCAAAGGCGTTAATGGTTATAAATTTTAGATCTAAGCTGAGCGCGCCACCGAGTGAGCCATTACCGAAATCTGCCAGTGCGCCTCCTCCGGAGGCAAAATCAAGGGTCAGATCTGCACCAATCGCTTCAGGCGGCAACCACGCCATCTTTTCCGGTTGAAAGCCAAAAACGTTATCGGCTCCTATGGAAAAAGGAAGTTCGGCTCCGAACCCAGCTGCGTCAATAACCAGCGGTATTCCAGGCGGCGATACTCGAACGCGTAGGCCAAAACGCAGGTTCAATGAAGTATTGTCTTTCGTGTTCAAACCAACATCGATCCCTTGGACATTGAGCCCAGAAGCCGATGAGTTGGCTTGCAAGGTCACCGCTGTTCCACCACCCACCAAATGCATTCCCTTCTGTGTGTCTGCCTGAACACCGAATGTCTCAATCACTGGGCTAGCCCCGCCTGTTAGCGTCACCAGCCAATCGGGAAATACATTCACCGCGAGTTTTTCAAGTAACAGAGTGGTCGTTGCCTGCGGCGGTTCGGACGTGAACGTGAAACGCGTGGAAAACGTCATGCTCTGAGCTGCGATAAGTCGTCCTGAATCGTCGTGTACATCACCCATGACGAATGGACTATTTTCGACTCGAGAAACAATGCAATCGACTGTGCCGTTGCCAGTGAATTGCTTCGCTCCCTTCGGCCCGAACCATCCTTCGTACTGTCCGTGATTGGAGGGTTTAATAGTTACCGAGAGACTTGCTGTAGCAGTAGTGATCTCGGCTGCAGTGTTAACAAAGACATGAAGACCAACCTCATCATCATCGCCGGAAGCCAACGCAATGACGATTCGGTCGCCCGCTGGCTCTAATGTACCGGCACATAGTGCCACGCTACGTGGCTGCCCACCGCCGGGGTCCCATCCATGAACACGAACGGCGACCCCCTCCGCTGAACCAGAGCTGATCAAGGTACGCGCGAGATTGAACAAGACGGCTCCCCTGGATGTGGGCGACAAGTTATCTACGGGTTGAAGAAGACCTGCTAGGGGAGTACTTTCTAACCCTGGAAGAGGAGTCAGGCTAACTAACTTTGTGTCTGACTTGAGTTCTTCCCGCAACTCTCGAAGCAGACTCCACAATTGCTGCGAAGCCTGCTGAAGTAGCTGTTGAGGATCACTCATGGCTAGTCACCAGTTTGCAAACTGTCGTTTGCTCGTTCTGTTTGAACTATCAATCAACATTGACAAGCACGCCAGGTTGTTCCGTGCCTGAAAGCCAGTTCCTTTGAGCTAGAATCATCGCATCCTGAAACGAGACGGCAAAATTTGGTGGGGAACTACGGAATACTTATCTCAATCCAGAGACTATTTCCAGTTCGATTTATTTGAGTCAGAAACCAGAGCCGATCAACCGGGATCGAGCAAGATCAATACCGTAGTTACTACTTAAGTATGTAGAGGATTTAGCGATAGTTTGAGAACATGACGGGTGGGGAATCGATAGGGCAGTGTATCTAATTGTGTTCTATCTGAATCGAAAAAGATTCAACCAAACGTGCATAAACCGTGGTCGTGTCTCACTTTAGAACATGCGGTGGCGGATAGCGCACAAATCAAAAAGATCGCATTTGGCTCAAGAAACGAGTATACCAATCGCGTAAACCTAAAACTTTATACTCTTCGTCACAGCAAGAGTTTTGTTCTGGCTCGATAGCACTGATGCAATCAATTAATGACTCCATCTCCTAATCGCGAATGCACGTCGTTAGCGTAGGGCGGTGGCAGCAGGCTCTTAATTTATGAAGCATACGGTTAAGCCGAGTTGGCGTCTGACTCGCCGTGGGTTTAAACAGGTAAAAGGTGACCATTACGGTACTCCCAAGGAAGTTTGGGGGTTCCGTACCAAAGCCACTCATAGCTCCCCATGCGCTATTGCTCGTGACTTCCTTCTTGCCAACGCTGACTTGTTCCAGATCACACAGGACGTCGGTGGATTGGTTATCCAACGAATGATCCGCAGCCTCGGAGCCACACATGTCATTTTAAAACAGATGCACAAAGGTCACCGGATTCATCGCGGCTACCTAAGCGTGCATATAGATCGCTCGGGGCGTGTGTTTCTTGCAAAGAACCGGGCTGTGCCGGCCCACTTGTTGCCTGACACGTTCAAGAGCACCCTCACGCGGGAAGATGCTGTTCGACAAGCCCGTCGATATCTTCCTAAGAAAGAGCGGCTTGCTACGCAACGCGAGACCGAGTTGGTATGGTTTCCTAGGAGCGTGGATCTAATCCCGGCTTGGAAGGTTCGGCTGACGCGTGAAGCACCTCGCGAAGAATGGCTCGTGTATCTTAATGCACGTACCGGTGCGAAGCTGAGCCAGTATAATAATCTTGCGGAGGCGTCTACCGGACGAGGCCTCGTATTCGACCCAAATCCAGTGACCTCGCTCGGTGACCACCAACTCCTGATAGCGCCGAACAAGCGTGTGCGCCAACCGCCGCCGGTGGCGTACCGTGAAGTGGCTCTACCTGGTCTTGATACAAGCGGAACATTAAGCGGCGAGAAAGTTACCACCGAGGGAACACGTGCACGGGTGCGCAGCGCTAGCGGTACATTCTTGTTGCGTTCACACCAGCGCGGCTTTGAAGAGGTGATGGTTTATTACCATATCGACGCAGCACTTCGTTATCTCGAAGCCCTAGGTTACCGTGGTAGACGAGCCATTTTTCGCACACCGGTTCGTGCGAATGCCACCGGCACCCGGGACGACAACTCCTGGTACAGTCCCGTCGATAGGAGTCTGACATTTGGTACCGGGGCTATCGATGACGCCGAGGATGCAGAGACAATCCTGCACGAGCTTGGTCACGCTATTCAAGACGCGATTTGTCCAGATTTCGGACAATCGGCCCAGGCTGCCGCGATGGGTGAAGGGTTCGGGGATTATTTTGCGGCGAGTTTTTTCGAGTCTCGCAAACCAGCATCCTATCGCCAGACCGTCATGAGTTGGGATGGCTTACTGCTTGGGCTTGGAGCCCGTTCCGATCCTCCAAGCCTACGTCGCCTAGATGACATCCGTTCGTTCAAAAAGTTTGATGAGGCGGGGGATGAGCACGACAACGGAACAATCTGGTCAGCTGCTCTCTGGGAAATACGGAAAGCACTTGGCCGGAAAGTCGCAGATACTCTTATCATTGAAAGCCACTTTCAGCTCGATGGATTTACCACGTTTGCACGCGGTGCACGAGCCATTATCGATGCCGACAAGAATTTGTATGGTGGTAAGCACCACACGGTACTGGTTCGTATTTTTCGCCGGCGTAAAGTCGGCCCGCTATGACGTAGACGAACACCCCATAATGATTTTGATAAGAAGTTCATAAAGCTAGCCAGTCTGCAATGCTTTCACCAAAGCTTGAATCGTCAAGGGCGCATTCCCTTCGCTGCGGTTATTCACCAAGACATACGCCTTTCGTTGCTCATCCACCGCTTTCTTCACCAGCTCCACGGTGTCACGCCGCATTTTTGGGAGCTCTTCCACTATCCTTGTGTACGGCTCCGCTCGCTTCTTCGCGGCTTCATAGGACATCTTGAGCGGTGTAAGCAGACGCAGGACCGTGAAGGGTGCCGTGAAGCGCTCCTCCATCTGTTGGTGCTGCTCCTGTAACGGCGGCATGTAGGACCAGTGATTGTAGACATGGGCGACACCGTGACTCGCTAAGACCTTGCGATAGTCAGGACCCAGCAAACCTGCGTTGCGAACTTCGACTGCATAGCGAAAGTCCTTGGGAAGTTGATTGAATAAGGTGTCCAGGCGTGAACAGAACTCATTGCTTGACATCCCGTGTCGTTGGAACCCGAAGAGAAAAGAGCCGGTGTGGGGTCAGCAGTAGGTTATTTGCCGCACATAGAGGGCGCGAGTCTATGGAGTGCTGAGCCATCCGTCGATGCTCACAGGCTTGGCGCAACTAAGACAAACGTGCTGACTGGAACGCGCCCGTGGTGATGTCGACGTTAAAACAGTGAAGAGCCGACTCCCCCACTCGTCTGGTCGTTCGTCGATACTGATGCGTGCGGCACTCATCTAAGCTGCCATCGCTCCACGGTCCCGCGTAAGACATCGGACACCTTCTTCGTATGGGCCTGGATCACCCGAGAGAGTTCGGTGATGACCTCGACCCGAAAGGCGGTCCGGTTCTGAGGAGCGGTATTCAAGACCCTTGCAATCTGGTTCAAGTTCCTGCCCAAGGCGAGGAGTTGTTGGTTCGACCGGGCCAAGGTCTCCAACTCCGGCTGTCCGACCTGCGGCTGCCCAGTCAGCTTGGTGCGCACCATCGCCACTACCCATTTCGTCGGCGCATAACCTTCGTGACCGGCCATCCGCTTCAGGGCAGCCAGTTCTGAGGGCGTGAGGTTCACTTCCATACGGGCATTAGCTCGTTCAGGTTTCGGCGTGATGCACAGCCGAGGCGAAGGAGCGCGGGTTGCTCTCCGGTCCATGACCTGCCGAATGGCGTTCCGCAGGGCATGGCTCGGCGTGATGCCGTGATCCTGACACCAGGCCTGCCAGGGCACTTTCAGTTCACCCAGATCCACCGTGACCGTGGTCGTCCGTTTCGCCCGCTGTCCCATCAGCTCACCGGCACCAATCTAAGCCGAGACGCTCTGCCCCCATCCCCACCTGTGTCTGATTCTGGCCATCGGAAGGAAGTCTGGGGGGGGTTATCGGAGGGTCAACGAACATGGGAAGAACGATACAACAAACCCAGTATGTAAGACAACTGCGGGCAACAGCCATATCCTGCAACCTCTTAAAATCGGTCTTACACCATCCCCCTCCAATCTCTCAAAATCAGTGGGGTATGTGTTAAGCCAGATTACCAACGGGATCGTTAGAGAACTGGCGCTTCCGTACAAAGTCACATGAGGTGGAGGGCGCTGGACCCGATGAGGCGCAAACCGAGCGGGGGTGCCGTTCTGCCTCACGGTCTGAAGACGGGCATCGCTCGCGTCATGAACTCGTCGAACAAGGGCACCGTGAAGGCCATGTCGCCATGTGCCGGGCTGAAGACCATCCCTTTCCTGATCAATTTCGCGCGAACCGGTCCGAGACTCGTGACCTTCACCCTCAAGATATCGGCGATGTCGCCGGTGCGATGAGCCCCAGGCCCCAGTTCGGCCATGGCTCGTAGAAAATTCTTTTCACTCGGCGTGAGCCGGTCAAAGCGCACGCGGAAAAAGTTTTTGTCCAGTCGCGGTATCACCGTCGTCGTCGCGTTCTTGACGACCTCCAGACTGATTGGACTCGACGTAGCGAGATTCCACGCCTGGTAGCCCCACTCCTGAAGAAAGTACGGGTACCCCTTCGTGAGTCGAAAAACTTCCTTCAGGGCTTTCGGCTCGAATGAGACCCCTGCGGCGCGAGCTGGCTCTTGGAGTGCCTGTGCCGTGTCATCCTCTGACAGGGCGCCAATATCGGGGAAGCTGAAGAGCCGCTCGGCATAGGATTTCGACTCCCCTGCCAGCCCCGGGAGGATGGGGAGCCCAGCTCCCAACAACACCAATGGGAGTTGCCGTTGCTGTACCTTGTGCATCGCCATGATCAGGGCCGCCAGTTCCGTGAGGGTGAAGTACTGCAGCTCGTCAATGAGGACCGCCACAGCGCTGGCCCGTTCCTCGGCCGCTTCGGCAACGGCGACAAAGAGGTTCGGTAGGTCTATCTCCAGGTCACCGCTATCAGCCGTGCCTTTCTCGGGCTCAATATCTAGGCCGACACTCACATCTCCAACCGTGACCTTCAGTGCACTCACAAAACTCCGGAGCACAGCCAACCCCCGTTTGACCTTATTCCCTGCTCCAGTCATCCGATTCAGATCGTACAGCAGGGTTCGCAGATGTGGCGCAATCAGTGGCCCGAGCGGCTTATCCTCGTGTGCCTCAATGGAGAGCGTTCGATATCCGTCGGCATTGGCCAGTCGCTCGATTTCGTTCAGCAACACCGTCTTGCCGACTCCCCGCAGCCCAGTGAGAAGCATACTTTTTTCAGGCCGCTTCGCCTTAATGCGACCCAGGAGAATTCGTGCTTGTTCAAGGATTGGGTCACGCCCTACCAGTTCAGGAGGCGGTGATCCAGCCCCGGGTGAGAAGGGATTTTTGATGGGATCCATGTAGATGAATTTATACCTGGTTATACCTGGTTTCAAGTATAAATTGGTAAACTTGGTATAAATGCCAAAGCTGACCTAACCTGAAGACCTTCACCTGCCATTAAGAGATCTGTCCGAATCTTTTCCTTTCAGCTTCTCCGCGATGCTCTTGAAGACCTGTTCGGCGTAGGAACGGCCTCACAGAGCGGACGTGCACACCAACCTCTTCTCAATATTGTGTTGCGCCCCTCACGACACGGGGGCGCAACGGAACATCCTGGTGTGTGGTCACGAACGGCTGCAAGCGTGACACCTGCCGAGGTGGCGCGGTTGCCACGGGCGTGCCACACCCCTTGATGAGCGACGGCTAGTGTCCCCGCACGGTCGAGTCGTACTGCACGACACGACGGTGCGTGACTTCACCCGCACGGCGTCTCCGAACGCGGTGCCTCAGATGCCTGGCTGCCGAATCCCCTCGCCCGGCCCCCCTACTTTTTCGGTATGGTCACAAATACTGAACCCTCTCATAAGTGCGTTTCGGAAGCTCACGCTGTTGGCAAAAGTATAGGGCTCAAAAAATCGGACTGAGTACGAACATGGAGATCAACAAGTACTGAAGTCTTAGTGTTCTATGCTTCTGACTATCAAAGACATCGCCGCACGGCTGAAGGTGAAGGATAAAACCCTTTACGCCTGGGCCGCTCAAGGGAGAATTCCCACCCTCAAGATCAATGGAGTCATCCGATTTGAGCCGGACGCCATTGCCCGATGGCTTCAGGATTGTCAGATGCTCACCGAACGATCCTCTCCCTCCGCCAAAAGCAGGCGCAGAAAGTCGGCCAGAGACGTAGATCACCTTATTGAGCGAGCCAAACGTGCCGTTTATACTCACGGCGGGGAAACCAGACCAATAGCGAGCCCATTCAGAGAGGAGGAAACGAATGGGTCTCTTTAAACGAGGAAAAGTTTGGTGGATGGATTTCATGTTTCATGGCACACGCGTTCGACGGTCCACTGAGACCTCGGACAAAAAGCTGGCTGCATCGATTCTCGCGAAGGTGACAACACAAGTCGTCGAAGGGACGTTCTTCGACAATCGTGAAGAGGACGACCACACGTTTCGGGATATGATGGAACGATACCTAACCGAATGTTCGAAGATGAAGGCCCCGAAAAGTTGCGTGCGTGATGGGACTTCCCTCAAGCACCTTGTGCCAGTGCTTGGGGACAAGCTTCTGTCTGAGATCACTCCGAAGAGTCTCGTCGCCTATCGAATCCAACGGCGCACAGAAGGAGCCGCACCCGCCACGATCAATAAGGAGCTGCAATTGGTGCGGCACGCCTTCAATCTGGCGATGCGGGAGTGGGAATGGTGCAGGGAGAACCCCATGCACCGTGTGTCCCTTGAGCAGGTGCGGAACGAAGTGGATCGTTGGCTGAGTGCCGACGAAGAGGACCGTCTCCTCGCCGCTTCGTCACCTTGGCTTCAAGAAATCATTCGCTTTGCGCTCAACACTGGGATGAGACAAGGGGAGATCCTCAATCTGCAATGGCAGGATGTGGATTTCACGCGTGGGACACTCATCGTGATGAAGAGTAAGAACGGCACACGCCGCACGATCCCATTGAACACCACCGTGTACGACCTGCTGGCAACCAAACAAGCTGCAACGGGCGCATCATCGGGTCCAGTGTTCAAGACTCCTTTGGGCAATACGCTGCAAGTCCGCTTCCTGGTGCGGGAGTTTTGTGAAGCACGGGATCGGGCAGGGATTCTCGATTTCCGCTTTCATGACATGCGGCACACGTTCGCGACGCGGCTCGTGCAGCGAGGGATTGATCTGTACAAGGTCCAGCGTCTGCTCGGTCACAAGACCGGAACGATGACGCAGCGCTATGCGCACCATTGCCCTGAAAGCTTGCGTGACGGGGTCAATGTGCTGGAGCACCGACAGCCCATTGACACAAATTTGTCACAATTGGGCAGGTCGATGAAGGTGTGATCTTCTAAATCGTTGATTTAGTGGTGAGCCGGCTGGGACTCGAACCCAGGGCCCTCGCCTTAAAAGGGCGATGCTCTACCGACTGAGCTACCGGCTCACGTTTGTGTTTTCGCGAGGTTAGATGATGTCGCGTGTTCGGCACAGGCCCAAGTGTCCAAATCGACGCCGTTCTGGGTCCAATGCTGGGCTAGTTCGGTCATGGCCATGCGGATTTTCTTATCATAGTCCGGTGTGTCGTGACTATACCGTTCCACGATCCCTGGGAGCTTATGACCGCGAACAACAGTTCCCGCATCTCGAAGTCGACCCCCAGCCTTTCACGGCGTCATGGAAGGCAAGAAAAGCAAGCACATAGAATGAAAAACTGGGTGACAAGTGTGACAATCCATGCTTTGCAGGATCAATGACTTACAAGGTGCGGTGCCACTCGGCGCGGCTGTTTAAGGAGACCGGCCCCGCAGACGGCTCATATGCTGAAACAGGCGTTTTGAAAATGTGCAGAGGCAGCGGTTTGGAGTGAGTCACTGACATCTTGCGCTTGTGCCAACGCGGGCTCCAAACTCAAAATGACATCGTGACAGCTCCATGTTCCATCAGCGTGTTGCTCCCGGCGTCTCAACTCGATCCAGCGTTTCGTATAGTCCGACATTGGCCTTCCTTCCAGGCAGCTCGTTGGAGGATTTTGCAAAGATTGTACGGTGACATAATAATTGACAATTTGTAATCTATAGTTGTACATACCCCTGCTATGGGAAAGAATCATCGAGCTGAACCCGCCAGCAATGTCGAAAACAATCTAAAGACCTTAAGAGCAGCTAAGGGCTTATCGCAAGGTGACTTGGCGATATCCGCCCATGTTACCCGGCAAGCAGTTTGCGCGATCGAGACCAATCAATATATTCCCACGACTACAGTGGCCTTGCGATTGGCGGGGGCGCTCGGCTGCCGAGTTGAGGATTTGTTTAACCTTCGGTCCACCGGAGAGATCATCAATGGTGACCTCATCGGTGAACACCGTGCGCCGGATAACATGCAGCTTCCGATGCGGGTCAAGGTCGCCCGCATTGAAGATAGGTACGTGATCCGGCCAGTGGTGACATTGGGCGAATTGCTTGCCTACACGGTACCGGCTGATGGCTTGTTGGTTGGAGATGGAGAACCCGAACGGGCACGTGCCAGAGGCGCCAAACGAGCCAGGGTCCAACTGCTCAGGGATCGACGCATCATCGAACAGGAAATTGCGATCGCCGGGTGTGATCCCGCCATCTTTCTGGCAGGGGAGTATCTGCGTCGCTATAAGGAAACCGCGACTGTCGTGGGCTGGACGATGAGCAGCGGGGCTGCGTTGGAGTCATTGAAGCGACGGGAAGTACATGTCGCCGGCCTTCACATTGTGGACGAGAAAACGGGTGAATCGAACCTGCCCTATCTGCGGGAACATCTGACGGGCAGCAATTATCTAGTCGTCACGTTCGCAGCTTGGGAAGAAGGATTGATCGTCCGCCGTGGAAATCCCAAGGGGATTCGCAACGTCGAGGCTCTGGCGCGCAGGGATGTGAAGTTCATCAATCGAGAAGAAGGGGCCGGCGCCCGGAACCTGATCGACCAACAGCTGATTCGAATCGGTATGCAACGAACCGACATCAAGGGCTATGATCTTATCGCAGATTCGCATTTTCATGTCGCCCGTCGGATCGCCGAGGGGCTGGTGGATGCGGGGATTGGTGTCCGATCAGCCGCAAATCTGTTCGGGTTGGACTTCTTGCCGTTGCAGCATTCCCGCTATGATCTGGTCATCCCGAAAGCGTACTTAACTGCTCATCCCAGCATCGGCAATCTCCTCGATGCAATCGTCAGCCGACAGTTCCGTACTGAGATAGAAGCACTCGGCGGCTACGATACAACGGAGACCGGAACCATCCGGCAACTCAAGAGAGAGTAACACCGACTGTCTGCAACGAGGGGCTTCAGGCAAAGCGAATCGTTGCGGGTTGAGGTGCCTGCACGCCCTGTCTCTCCCCAACAACAGTCCGGCCTACACAAATGCCGCTTCTCGCCTCCCTTTCAGCGGTCTCCCCTGGGATCTCGACTTGGATCGTGAACGAGCAGAAGGAGAACCGGTCGATGAGTGTCTCCAGCGTGAGCTCCCGACGGTCAACAATGCCGCTTGGCGAGGTGAGTAACGAAAGGCACTGGAGTCAGATGGCACGGCTAGGGTTGTTGAATGATCAGGTTCAACGGATTGAACTTCCTCAGGGCAAAGCGTTGTTCGAAGCTTGAATCCAAGCCCTTTGATGGTCTTGATAAAATCCGGGCAAGTTCCACGGGAATCGAGTTTTCGTCGAAGAGAAGAAATATGGACATCGAGCGTATGCGGAGAGACGAAAAAGCCTTCCCCCCATACCTGGCTCAACAGCGCCCCTCGTGATAGATAATGACCAGGCGCAACAAGGAGACTCTGTAAAATGCGAAATTCCGTTCGACTCGTATGAATAGGAGCGGCTTCAACCTTGACTTCATAATTTTCGAGATCGATCGTCACGCCATCGGCAATGTAGTGCTTCGGAGCGGGCCGTTCCCATCGCTGTCGGCGGAGTACGGCTCCCAGCAGAGCGACGAGGATTGATGGACTGGCGTTGCACGCTGCTCTGACGGCGCCATCTTCGAGATCCATTATGCAATGGCGTTCGTCGCAAGGTGTCGTATGGTACGTTGTCGTCACGATAGGAACCAGACATGCCAGTGCATGATAGAGCAGCGAAAATCCTGACTCGCGTCGGTCCACCAGCACAATGGTCGGCATGGAATGGCGAATCTCTTCAATGCCTTCCTCTTGGTTTCTGACGATGCGGATCCCATAGCCTTCTTGTGTTAAGGCGCGTTGCATACTGCTTTTGAAAGGTTCGTGATTCGTCACCAGCAGCACGGTTCCTCTGAAAACTTTCGTTCGCATGATAGGTTCCTCTCATAAGTTGCATGTGAATCGCCCGTCGGATTGTTTCAGCTGAGTCTGGATAAAGAAGGCTGAGGGGTTTCGACGTCGCTCGACAGTGAAATACAACACGGCAGCGGGGAAGTCGTTGAGTTGCGTCTGAGCCAGGTGCCGTTGCTGTTGATGCTGACTTCCACCGTGATGCCTGATTCCCAGACGGTCAAATCAGCCACGCCGTCTTCGATGATGACACATAGTTCAAGATCCCCGACGCGGAGCGTGCCGCGAAAGCCGTCGGAGGTTCGGCGCCAAGCGCAAACGAACGCCGGTATCCAAACTAAATCGAACTGCGGGGCAGGGGGGACATGTCTTTCCGACGGCAGCGATGAAGAAGGCGGACGGACAACGGGGGTCAGGTTGATTTGCTCTGGATCGACCACAATGTTGACCGTGTCCCACGTGGTCAGGGGCGATTGAGCTCCGATGATCGGACCACGGCTTTTCAAGGTAATACCGTCTCGGTGAATTTTGACTGTTGTGACGGTATCGCCTCCATCCTGTTGCACCAGAACGATCCGACCGATCCACCGATTCCAACGTTGCTTGCCGCGTCGGAATCCGCCGGCCTCGAGCTGTACTGCGGTTTCAGGAATGCTGAATCGGACGGCTGATCCGACTCCTAAGTAGCCATGCTGCCGAGTGAACTTCGGCCAGCGAACCCGTAGGTCTGTGCGATCGGAAACGCGAACACGCACGGTGGTCCGTGTCAGGCCTTCCTGCTTCGAGATCACGACACCCGAGAGTGCATTGGAAATATGGGGTACGGCAGCCGTTCCATCCGCCGAACCGGCCGGACGGGATTCGAGTTCCCATTCCCACTCAGATGATCGATATGACAGGTACGACATGGCGACCTCCCCGTGTGCAAGCTTGTTGCCGTGTGGAACATTGACGACGCTTCACCTGCGCTAAAAGAATATTTGATACTGAACTCTGACGGCGTTCTCGACCAATGTACCTCCTCGAAGATCCACCGGAATGGGGCCATTGGGATACACATCCGACCCTTGATTCACAAGAGGCATCGGGTTGCTTCGACCGATGGCATAGCCCCCGGTTCCCATGGCGGTGTTGCTGAACGACACTTGGATGGAATGGTCGTAGGTCCCGCTGAAGTACCAATTGACAGAAACTTCCGCTTGCTTGATGAGGTCGGCGGTCGAGTTCGTATCAGGGTCCCAGTATGAATAGCGCCCGGCGATTTCCAGATAACGGGGAATCAGAAAATACCCGCTCTGGACGTACCAGCCTAAGGCGTTCCCGAGTTCATTCGGTGCCTCGGCGGTGCAGATGAAAGGTCCGCTCGGTACAACGTCCTGAACAAACTGGACGCATGGCCTGCCCTTTTCTCGACGCGTCACATTCTTGTAGTAAAACTCGCCTTGAAGCGAAAACCCGCGATACTTGAAGATGCCGTCTGCCGCCCAAGTGGAGTAATCCACCACCCCCCAACCTAATTGTCGGCCGTTCCCGCCTGCCGCAAGCATCCGGCGAATGTTGAGGTTAGCCAGGTCGACTCCGATGAAGGCGTTGTTGGTACTGGTGTTCACGCGAGGGTTGTAAGCGTATCCGCCGCCGACGGCGAGCTGAGGTCGTTCCGAGTAGGTGATGTCTCCTTCGCCGTATCCGGGACGGCCCATGATGTTCCAATTCAGCCGGAGACTGACCATCACGCGGTTGATATCTAAGCGAGTATCGGCGTTCAGGTTCCGCTGGAGGGGGTTCAGTAGATTCGAGAGCGGACCGGTCACAAGGCAATTCGGATCGGTCGTCGGGATGGGAACGCCGCCGGACTGGCCACCGGGACAATTCTGCTGAATCTGCTCGCTCTCGAACGACCCGAGCCGGGTGAAGTTCGGTCCTGCGCCTCCGAAAACGCCCAAATAGTAATTTAAGGGGTACCGTTGATCGTCGTTCATGATCGTCAGCCCGATGTCCCTACGGTCCAACCCGCTTGCCGTGAACGCGTCGGACACCAACGAGCGCTCGGCAAATTGCATCGATGCGGTCGAATTAATTTGAGCCCGGTTGAAATAGACTTTGTACTGACCGACCTGCACGTTGGCCCAGTCGAGTTTCGTGTTCGTCACATAATAGTCGTACAGCTGGATTGAACTTTGAGTTTGTCCGCCGTCGCCCGCGGAATCGGCTCGAATCTGCACGTAGAACTTCATGCTTGGATCGAACACGTGCCCCATGAAATAGAGGCGCGCTCGACGGAGATTGATCGTGGCGGCGTCGGAATCGGAGCGGTTCACCCGGTAGTCGCCGAATACGCCGACGAGGTCCGGAAAGTTTTTCCCATCACCGGGATTCCGCCAGGCTTCGTTTCGGTCCCGGTGGGTAAATTGAGTGGCGAGTCGGCCGCGAATGCGTAACAGAAATTTGTTGTCGCTGGTCCCGAGATTGAAGCCTCGGTCATACCAAAACTTGAAGGCAGGTTGGCGGAGGTGAGCCTGCTCCTCGTAATCTCGTATCAGCGAGGCATACCGCTGTTTCGTGATGCGACCCTGCGCCAGCGCATCGTCGAGTAAGTATCGTGTCACAGGGTCTAAGTCTTCGACGGACCTGACGGGTCCGACCAATAGGTCTTTGTCCGTCGGGTTGGTCGGTGTGGTATCGGCGGCTTCAACCAAGCCGATCGGAACGAGTACGGTGTTCATACACAAGACCACCATGAGTACCGACTCTTTCCATCGAAAACGTGGTGTCCGTGCTCTGCGCAAAACGACGAAATGTTTATCCATCCACATCAACCACGCGCGTAGCGGCCGCGCTCGTGAGAATCTCGTTCGTGCGGCTGATACGCCGGCACCGCCGCAATGTTCCGTCTCAGGGCGGCGTGCTTGCGGTAAACAGGTCCAAATCAACAGCGTATTCGTCCAGCAACGGGTCGGTCACATATTGGCGTTCAGGTTCAAAGTTGACGGTGTAGGCCCGTTCGGGAGTCCAGGGACTCGGATAATACCGGTCGTAGGCGTCCGTCTTACGGACCGGTTGCTCCACATGAAAATAGTCCACGACCAGATGAAAGAAGTGATGCCTGACTTTGATCCATCCTCCGGTCACATCGCGCCAGTATCTGGGGTTGCGGCCTGGCGAAAACACTTCAAACCGAATCCGCTCATCAAAACCCACTTGCTGCAAAGCTTCACGCAACGGCGGCACGAGCGCATCCAGCTCGCTCTCTCGAAACAATTTTCGAGGAGGCGTGTTGTCGATAAAGGCCTGAAGCGGGACGCGCGATCGCGGTCGGACTGTATAGCCGCGCAGAAGCCTGGTCAGCTGCTCGACTGAAAGCTCTGTCTTGTTGGAATAGGTTCGCTCCGGAGCGTTGAAATCGGTTTCGAGTCTAGTCACGACGCGATCGTCATCGTGCAGCACTCTCGTTGTTTCCGGAAGGCGGGCGCATCCGATCACAACCGTTTCGATGACGATCAGAAGAATTGTGGGACCGATGTGAAACCCTCGCGCCATCGTTGACCTGTCGTCCGGTCTCAGTGGATCTGTCTGTCCGGACTGTATGGATCTGTCTATTCCGTCTATGTGGATCTGTTTGTTCCCTATCGGCATTGCTCGCCGGCCTCGCCGGGGGTATGTGTAGATACAGAATAGATTGCAATAATGTCAACTATTCTGGCGTCATAGAAATGTCTTATGTCAGCTATTGTGGATCTTGCAATCAACAATGGACAGATGGAGAACATACATGCGGCATATGGGTTTATGAGATTACGATGATGTTACGGGACCATCAAATGTGAGACAGAATACTTGACGATATGACGCATATACAAATATACGTTTATGGCCCTATTCAAAGAAAGGCGCACCGGATGGGTCTCATGAGGATTGGCTGTACGCCGTGAGCTGGGGCATTCACAGACACTGTCACCAAGGCAGAACGATCCTGTGCGCATGCGCCTCGGTGATCGTAGGAGTGGCGTTGGGTGTGCCCGGCGCGGTCACAGCTAATCCGGTCGGTTTGAGCAGCCAGACGCCGGGCGTGACATTCTCAGGCGTCGGAACGCCGAATGTGACGATCAATTCGAGCGCCTTACGGTCGATCGTCAACGCGCAGGGGTTCGATATCGCGTCCAATGAAACCACCAGCGTCCTCCAGGCGGCCAACGCGGCACTGCTCGTCAGAATCGGAAGCCTCAATCCGACGAGCATCCAGGGACAGTTGAACGCCATGGGCACACTGGTCCTCATCAACCCGAACGGGGTGTTCTTCGGCGCCGGATCACAGATCAACGTGAACGGGCTGATCGCGTCGTCGCTGAATATGACCGACGGCAATTTCCTCAACGGCCGCTACCTATTCGAAGGAGCCGCTACGGCAGGGATGGTACGCAATGACGGTCAGATCACAGCGGGGTCGCAGGGTGTCTATCTGCTGGCCCCGAACGCCATGAACGTGGGCGGGATCACGAGCGCTGGGGGACCTATCGCGCTGGCTGCGGGGACGACGGCGTATTTGTCGGAGCGGGCCGACGGACGGGGCTTCCTGGTCGAAGTCAGGGCTCCGGCGGGAGAAGCCCTCAACCTCGGCAGTCTCGTCGCTACCGATGGCGGACAACTCAGCATGATCGGGCGGCTGGTCACGCAGAGCGGTCAGGTGCAGGCGAACAGCGTCCAAAAACACCACGGGAAGATCAAATTGGTGGCAAGTGAGCAAGCCACCCTCAACCCCAACAGCCGAACCGTTGCAGACGGGGGAGAGATCCTGGTCGCCGGCCGAACCATCGAACAGCGCGGCACAGTGCAATCCCTGGGAACTCCGGCGCAGAGCGGACGGGTTGAATTGATCGCGACCGACCAGGTCAATCTCAGAGCCGGCAGTCAAACGATCGTGAGCGGAGGCGGCGGCGGCGATGTCGCCGACGGCGGCACCATCGCGGCCATGGCGACGAACGCCACAACCGGCACGGTGACGATCGAGGACGGTGCCGTCCTCGACATTGCTCAAGCAGTTCCCGGTGGAAGCAGAGGCGAAGTGTGGCTTGGGGGCGCGTCGGTGGCGCGTCCTGCCGTGATCACCGGGCTCGTGGATGGTGATGTTCGCGCGATCCCACGGACGCGCACCGTCACGGCCTCCGATCTGGCCGCCGATTCCCCGCGCTCCTATTCCAATTTCTACGCGCTGGACGATCTGACGGTGAATGTTTCCTCTTTCAACCTCTCCTCCCGGACGATCACGCCGGCGACGACCGGAACCGCCCGAATCGGAACGCTGCGGTTCTTCGCCGGAAACGATCTCCTCGTCAACGATACAAACATTCAGAACGGCCAGAACAACAGCGGGGCCGGTGCTGCCGACGGC
Source organism: Nitrospira sp. (assembly GCA_019636835.1). Classification (GTDB taxonomy): domain Bacteria; phylum Nitrospirota; class Nitrospiria; order Nitrospirales; family Nitrospiraceae; genus Nitrospira_D. Next base: position 1,905 of record JAHBWU010000070.1, on the reverse strand, counting down.
TGGAATCTCGTGGGGACGGCGAAGAACGACATCGTGTTCAACACGGCGACATGGTCGACGAGCGCGGGAGGAGCGATCAGCCTGGATGCGACGCGTGACATCAAGCTTGTGCCGGATGGAGGCGGAGGATTCACCACGTTACGGACATTTACCGGGGGAGACATCGCCATTCATGCGGGGCGCGACCTCATGGCTCCCTTCGTACGCCGGACGGGGATTGCCCAGTATACCGGCATTCGACTCCAAGGCGCCGGCAACTTATCCATCACGGCCGGGCGAGACTTCCTGGGGGGAGTCATGTCCGCTGTGCCGGCAGGCCCAGGATTTCTGCTGTCTGACGGGAGAGCGGTCGTATCCGTCGGCGGCAATGTTGGCTCCGTCTATGCTCCGAGCACTCTCAACCCTGTCGGACCTCCAAATGGGTATGCCAACGTGATGCTTGGCAGCGGCACACTCGATCTTGCGACGGGTCAAGTCGAACAGGGAAGTCAGCGTGCGGCCAAAGTCAACATTGTGACGGGCGGCAACATCTATTTGGCAAACGCCATGGATAGTGGATCGGCTGAAGGGTTAGAGAGAGGCGCCTTCGACGCACTGACCGTTCATCCGAACAGCGAGGTACGGTTGACATCGTACGGAGGAGATATTTTTTTGAATCCTCTTGCCATTACGCTTGATCAACCATGGACAGCCGTATTGCCCCCAACATTCATTGCCAATGCTCCGAACGGAAGTATCTCCATCCAGAGCCAGTTGGACTTCTGGCCGTCGACGACCGGCAATCTGGCGTTGACTGCGGGCAACTCCATCCAGGGGACCGTCGGAGAGGCGGGATTCGTGAGCACCACCATAGGCCTGTGCCGACTCTGTCCCACCATCGGCATTCGTCCAGCGACGCAACCGCCCTCATTCAGTTTGGTGACGAACGGGGGTGACATCAAGGATCTCAAACTCGAGCTTGCCAACCCTGCCGTGACGAGAACAGTCACCATCTCCTCCGGGCACGACATCACCAATGTCTTCGGAACGATCGCCGTGCCGGACCGTGGAAACAATCCATCCGTCACCATCACAGCCAAACGCAACATTGATTTCACCGGGAAACTCGATACGAACGGGAACGAAATCGTCGATCCGACCGGTTCCGGGTTTCTCTTCGGAGGAACGGGGCTGGTCAAGCTGACTTCAGGAAAGGATCTCAACCTGGCGAAGAGCTTTGGGCTCCGCTATCAGTCCGATCCGGAGCAGCCCACCATCGACGCCGACAAGGGCGGATTGCTCGATGTCGCGGTCGGCGGAAACTTGATCATGGACAGATCCCGCATCATCACCAACAACGGCGCCGGTCTCTTCATCCATGGGCCGGCAGCCGGTCCGCCCGTCGGCGCGACAACGGCAACGGCCGCGAGCATGACGCTGAATGGAAATCCCGTCTACGTCGTCGGCGATCAGGTCGTGAGGGATGTCGCGGGACATCCGGTGGTCGTCGGGGCAAACGACGCGATCGTCGGAAAAGAGGTGCTGATCGTCGACGGCACCGCGGTATTGTCCATCAACGGAAAGCCGGTCGTCATCGATCGGACGTCTTTCGAGACAGTCACGGCCAGCGACGTCGTCCACGGGACGGCGGTTCTGGATCGTCCTCTCGTTCAGTTGCCCGACGGCGCGATGCTCCTCATGATCAATGGAAAGGCGGTGTTCTCTTCCGCGCCAGGAGGCGGCCCCACCGAGGGCCGGCCAAGCGTGAACAATGGAGCGGTCACCCTCATGGTCGGCGGAAAGCAGGTGAGCATCGTCGAGCCCCTCGGAGGTACGGTGAACGTGGGAACGGCAAGCAACACCGTCACCGATCAGACCGGAATTCTGACGGTACGGGGCGGCTCGATCGACCTGAAGGCGACCAAA